>JAFCCB010000040.1 GCA_017610445.1 Candidatus Dojkabacteria bacterium | reverse complement strand
TAGAAATTTCAGATTCTTTTTCATTATCCTCTTCTTTATCCTTGCAAGAATTTTCAAAACCTTTTGTTGAATCTATAAAATTCCAATTTCCATTGCAATACTGCAATGTTTTGTCATCATTATCATTATCAGAAAGCAAATCAGTTTCATCAATTAAATCATCAGAATCATCATAAAGAAAAAGTTGTTCATTATTATTGTTTAAAGAAACACTAATGTTTTCTAAAATATAATAACCATTAATAGTAAAGCCTAATTCTAAAATATGGTCATCAGCATCTTTAAGTTCCCAGCCAGTTAAATTAGTTTCAGTATCACTATATAGCTCAAGCCATTCAGTACAATCCCCACAATCATCATTAGGATTTCATTAATCCTAATATTAGCACAAACAAAACTAATAGAAAGAATAACTAAAAAACTACTCAGAATAATCAGCACCAGTAAGCATGTCCAGCTCTTTTTCATTAATTAGAATATCTTTATCAACTTTTAAAGTTTTATTTATTTTTTCACCAAAAAATTGTGCAAATCTTTTTCCTTTTTTTCTTAAAATTTCAAGATTTATAACCCAATTTTTACCAGAATTCTTTAATACATTTTTTTCTTTTAGATTTAAAAAAACCCACCCTAATCGATTAACTCGAATTCCAATCACAGGTTTTAATCCAAATATGTCTGCAAAAACAATAAACCGATTTATCTGGTCTTTGGTAATATACTTCGGAAGTTTTTTACAGGATTTAACTTCAACAGCATATTTTTGCCCTTTTTTCCCAGCAAGAATATCACAATCAGCATTTTCCATCATCCCGCTTCCAGCAACACGAACCGCCCGGTAATTATTTTCAACAAATATCTGGTATAATTCTCTTTCATTTTTAGAACCTTTTGCTTTGTTTAAATCTTTTTTCTTCTAAAATTCAACCATCCTACAGCCACAACAGCCCCAATTGCATTAAACAAAATATCTCCCATTGTATTCTCATAACCCCCAACACCTGTTTCAGGAAGGATAACTACAAGAGAATATTCTAATAATTCATGCAATGTCCCAATCCCAATTCCTGATAAAATTAATATCAAAGACAAAACCAATTTACTAACTCTCTTAGATTTAATCATTTCATAAATTAAAAACACTGCAAAAAAAATTCCAAAAAAATGCACAATTTTATCATATCTTATAATGCCTAAAACTAAATAATGCCCGTACATTATTAATCCATTAACAATGACTCCCCCGCCAATCATGTGCAAAAGTCCGACAAAACTTAATCCGCCTAAAACAAAATTACTAAAATTAAATTTTAAATGAAGTAATCCTACAAAAACTAAAAGCAGTATAATTGAAATAACATAAACAAAAAATTCAACATTTCCTCTTTTCCAAAATAAAATTCCAAATATTAAAAGATAAAGTATGTCTATAATTAAAATAAATAATTGGGTTTTCGTTAGCTTCACCATTTTTTTATTTAAAATTATTTTTAATCTCACAAATCCCTTGCCAAAAGTGTCTTTCTCTGATTTGCTTTTGCTCTTTTAATTGCACCCTTCAAAATCTCCTCAACTTTTTCATCCAGAGCATTTTCAACTTCTTCAGCAACATTTCCAATAACTTTTTCTTCATCAAGCTCTTTAACTTTTTTTCTTATTTGTGATTTAACAATTACCCCAGTCATCTTTAAATTTACTTTTTTTATCTTATTTGATTTTTATTTATAATCTATAAATTATTAAGCTATGTTATGAGTAACTTAAGCATCTCATCTCTCACACGTTATTTATTGCAAATTATCAATTAATTATATTAAAATAATTAAATATATAAACTTTGCTTCATTAAATAAAACATGGAAAAACAAGATAAAAAAGAAACAAGTAATTTAGTAAAATTAGTTAGAGGAATAACTTTAACTGCATTAGCACTTCTTCCAATATCAGGATGTTATGAAGGAAGTTACATAATCCATAGGACAACCCCTAATAGAATTTATACTTATCCTTCATCACATTATCAAAGATATTTTACTTATCCGCAAACACATTTTAGAACTCCAAACAGACATTTTAGAACCCCAAACAGACATTTTAATAATGGCCCTTATGGAAAGATAATTATTTCTCTTCAGGTTTCATAAACGGAAACAAAATTACATCTCTGATTGATGGCTGATTTGTTAATAGCATTACTAACCTGTCAACTCCTATCCCAATCCCGCAGGTTGGAGGCATTCCAATTTTCAGGGCATTTATAAAATCTTCATCCATTGGTTGAGCATCCTCGTCGCCTTTTTTCATGGCTTGCTCTTGTTTTTTCCAGTTTTCAGTTAAAAGCTCTGGGTCATTTAATTCAGAATAATTATTTCCTAATTCCATACAATTAACATATTGCTCAAATCTTTCTGTATATTGAGGATTATCCCTATGAGGTTTTGCTAAAGGAGATGTTTCAATCGGATAATCATATAAAATAGTTGGTTGAACAAAATCCTTTTCACAAAAATCTTCTATTAAAGCCATAATAGCATTTCCCCTATTAAATCTACCATTTAATTTAATATTATTTTTACTAATTATATTTTTTAATTTCTTGTCACTTATTTTTTCAATATCAATCTTTAAATTTTTCTTAATAGAATCTCTTACACTTATTCTTTTCCAGGGAGTTTTAAAATCAATTATTTTTCCTTGATATTTTATTTTTGTTTTCCCATTTATTTTCTTAACAACATATTCTGTAATATCTTCTATTAATTTCATCCCATCTCTATAATCATCATAAGCAGTCATAGCTTCAAATAATAAAAACTCAGGATTATGAGATTTATCTATTCCTTCATTTCTAAAATCAATAGAAAATTCAAAAATTTTATCAAAACCCCCAACAACCAGTCTCTTTAAATATAATTCATTCGCAATTCTCATATAAACTTTTATATTCAGAGCATTTAATTTAGATTCAAAAGGTCTGGCACTACCACCCCCATAAATTGGCTGTAATATTGGAGTTTGAACATCTGAATATCCTTTTTTTATCATAAATTCTCTAATAGCATCAATAACCTCACCCCTTTTCTTAAAAACCTTTTTCACATCAGGATTCATAACCAAGTCTAAATATCTTTTTCTATATCTCTCTTCTTTATTCTGCAATCCATGAAACTTTTCAGGAAGAGGCAGAACAGATTTTGTAAGCAATTCAAGTCTTTTAACAACAACAGAAACCTCACCTGTTTTTGTTTTCATAATTATTCCAGAACAACCAACAAAATCTCCTGAATCAATATATTTTTTAAATAATTCAAAATCTTCAGATTTTACTTCACCTTTTTGCAGAATTATCTGAATCCTGCCTTTGCTGTCTTGTAAAGTCGCAAAAATTAATTTCCCAAGATTTCTAATCATCATCACTCTTCCGGCAATCTTAACTTTATCAGCCCTTTTAGAATTATTTTTTAGTTTAGAATATTTTTTCTTAATTTCAGAAGAATAATTCCTAACATCAAACTTGTGAGGATATGGGTTTATTCCTTTTTTCTTTAGCTCTTCTAACTTCCTCTTTCTTTCATTAATTATTTGTTCTTGTCTTCCCATTTGATTTTGGTTTACCTTTTGTCGCAAAAGGTATTCTTTGTTCAAACTTGTCTTTTTAAAGAAAGTTTGTCTTCACGCCCCATAAATAATCAAAAGAAATCTAATTTAAATAACTTACTAATTATTTTTTCTTGCTACCTTGTGAAACTTTACATCTTCAAAATTTTAAATTCCTCAAATCCCTGATGCCTTATTTCTTGGGTTTCAACATTTTTAATATCAGATTGAGGCGGTCCTTTTCTGCACCTCTTAATCATCTCATTAACATTTTCATCTCTACCTTCAACAACAATCTCAACCCTGCCATCATCTAAATTTCTCGCAAAACCTTTCAATCCTAATTCATTAGCTTCTTGTTTAACAAACTGCCTGAAAAAAACTCCCTGCACAGTTCCATCAATAAATATTTTAAGTGTTTTCATGTAATAATCATGATAATTTCATATTTAAATTTTTCTTAAATACCTAATGTATCTGATACTCTAATGTTGGAATTTGCCCCTCTATTAAAATTCTTTGTCCTTCAAGACGTTCTTCAAGCTGTGATAATTCCATGCTATTTTTAGAAATAATCAATTGTTCTTCAATAGAGAACTTAATGGTGTTTTTATATAAATTAATTATTTCTTTTTTAGTTCTGTCAAACAATCTGGCATATCTAACAAGTTCTTTCCATCTTTCTTCAGGTAAATCCCCAAAATCATTTCTTAAAAGGGCCTCAGAATAAATTATATTTGTTTGGCATTTTTTAATATAATTAGGAATATTAGAACAAATAGATTTAAGTCTTTCTAAGTCAGGAGGTTCAGAATCTTTCATTTTAATCTAATAAATTTTCATTAAAATCTATCTCTTTAAAAGGATCATATGGTGGAAATTTAAATCCAAGATTATATGTATCTACTCGAGACAATTGTGATAGATGAACAGGTTCAATTGGCTGAGGAATTTGAGATTTAGGCTCATTAGGTATTAAAGTAGAAATAGAATAGTTTTCTTTGCTAACAGGAACAGAATCATCGCCAAAATCAGGAAATCCAATAGGATTAGGGTTATTAAAAGAAAGAACTAGATTATTAGTTCTTTTCCTGCCTTTTCGTTTTTTTAATTTTCTGTTTGGATTACGAAATTTCTGTTTTAATAAATTACTTAAATTACTATCTGGGTTGTCCATAGGTAAAAAATTATAACAATTTATCCTTTAAAAACTTTATTATTACTCCCACCACAAAAATCTTCTGCTTTTATTTCCACCCAATTTTTTCAGTTTCCTGACTTTTCTTAAATCTTTTAAATCTCTTTCAGTTGCATAACTAAAACAAATCGCAGGCATATGAATATGTTTTAAAATAAATCTTTTGACAATTTCTGGTTTTTGTTTTCCTGCCTCTCTCAGCATCCAGCCAGTTGCTTTTTGTATATAAGGTTCTCTATCATGAACATAAATTTCAGCCAATTTCATAGTCAATAAAATATCCCCTTTTTTAATTCTCGGCAAAGTGGAAACAATTGCAATTCTCCTCAGCCAAAAATCTCTGCTCTTGCTCAATTTCAAAATTTCTTTTTCAAACCTGGGATATTTTAATAAAATTTTCCCAACTATAGATAAAGAAACAGCATCTATCTGATCCCAGCTTTTTATGTTTTTTAGTTTTGGTTTCAGAAATTTCCAGGTTTCAATATTAAAATCATCTTCATACAATTGTAGAGCATAAAGAGCAAGCGACATTTCTTCGTGATAGCTAGAACTCCATAATTTATTAAAAATAGAGTAAAACTTTTTTAACGGCTGTTCTTCATACAAATGTTTAGCCATAGTCCTTATTTCAGGAACTCGAATGCCATAAAAATGATAAGGCGACTTAATATATTTTTTAATATCTTCAGCAAATTGTTTATTGCTTAATTTTTTCAGCTGTTTTTTTACTTTAAATACCATTTAAAACTCTTTTATAATTTCAGCATCTTCTTTAATGACAGAACCTGAATATTCTTTAACATAATATGCATCTTTAAATTTTGTATCTATTGTAAATATTTCATTAATTCTATTAGCATACCAAGGTTTTTTTTCACTCCCTCCAAAATTCTTTTTGTAATTTTTTAATGCTCCTTCAATTCCTATAATGCGTATTTTATTTATCATATCAAATAAAATTATTTAGCTAAAGCTTTCCTCTGCACAATAATTTTTTTATTTTTTGTTACATGCTTCATTTCTTTAGCCTGCATTTTCGCTTTTGTTAAATTTTCTTCCTTAGACGCCTGCTCTTTTTCTTTTGTCTCCTTGGTTTCCTCAGTTTTTTTGCCCGAGGGCTCAGCAGGTTTTTTAGGTTCTTTAACAGCCTTTTTCTTTAATTCAGTTTTTTTCTTCTCTTCTCTTAATCTAGCAAACTTAACATGAACAGGAACATCAACCAATTCTACTTTTACAATTCCACTATCATATTTTTTAACTTTAATTTTAATTTTTGCAGGTGGTTTTTTCATTCCTCTGAATCTTATTTCATTATTTAAAACCTGTTCAATTTTAATCTTTCTCAAATCTCTGTCATAAACTTTCATGTGCCTTGCAACAAATTGTTTCAAAGTTTTAACTGCCTTGTTTGCCCTTTTATAATCAGGGACTTTTAACCAGCCCTTTCTAAGCGGGGCAATATATTCTCTTTCAAGAATTATTTTTGGTTCTGCAGATTTTTTTGCCATTTTCTGTTATTTTATTTTATTTTTTTATTTATAATCCTTAAATTATTAAGCTCTTAATGAACTGTTCTCGCTTAAGCGCCTCATCTTCCGAACTAATGTTTTTATAAGCTAAAAAATCAGATAGATTTTTTTAGTGTTAATGATATTAATACTCTCTTATCCTAACTGCTTTTTTTTCTGTCTCCTTGGTTTAATTTTCAATTTTGTATTTTTCCAGTGCCTTTTGATATGGGTTACAGAAGATGGATGAGCTTTTTTTCCTGCGCCCAATTTTTTGAACACAACCCAAACAGGGGCCCATTTGGTTCTTTTGTTTTGCTTGCTTAATTTAATTTTCTTTTGATAACGTTTTTTTCTTGATGTTGTCATTTTATTTTTTCTCACTATTTATTTTATTATCTTCTTGTTTTTCATTGCTTAAACCATTTTCATCTTCACTTAATGTTTTATCAGCTGTTGATTTTTCAGTTTTAGATTTTTTAATATTTTTTTCAATACTCTCCAAAAAATCTTTGCCTTTTTCAGTTAATCTTCTTCCAGCCCTTTTTCCAGATTCATTATATTTTTCTAAAAGTCCTGCTGATTCTGCCTGCTGTAAAATTACACGAATAATTTTCCCAGAAGCTTTCTTAAATTTCTCAGGTTTCATTCCCCGATTTTTCTTACTACCATACTTTGT
>JAFCCB010000012.1 GCA_017610445.1 Candidatus Dojkabacteria bacterium | reverse complement strand
TGGTAAAATCTTAATAAGCTCTTGGTCGCTTATCAACTTTTACGATAATAATCAATTTTTCTGTAAAATCAACATTATACAAAATCCTGAAATTACCTACTCTTACTCTAAAAACTTTATAATCTTTATAGCTCTCAACCCTAACACTTTCAGAAGGAAAAGGATTTTCAGATAATTTATAGATTTTTTCCTTAATTCTTTCTTTATTTATGTTATCAAGCTTTTTAATGAATTTTGTGGCTTTTGTTGAAAATTTTATGGAGAAATCCATTTTAGAAAACATTAGGAGCATCAACTAATTTTCCTTCTTTTTTTTCTTTCATAGCTTCGTCTATTGATTCTTTTTCTTCGTCACTTAAAAAATGGTCTTCAAAATTCTGTTTTAATAAATTTACAACTATAGTTAATTGATTCACTTTTTGTTTTAATTCTTTTACTTCTTCCATTTTTGGAATAAGTATTCTTAGTTTTTATTCTTTTCGGTTAATAATGATTTATCAGCTTTTTCTTATGAATGGCTTTGGGATGTTAATGACCCAAACACTTGGTAAATTAAATCAAACTATTTTTTAGAACTTTAAATTTTTCTCTTACTCTTTTAATCTGCTCTGTTGAAATTTTTTCTATAATTTCTTCTACTTCCAAGCAAAATTCAGGAGCAATTTTTGCTCTTTCTATAATCTGCTCTTTACCAAAACTTTTATCATAATATAAGATATCAATTCTTAATTCTTTTGATTTTTTAAGTTCTTCATAAATTTCATTGCAGATTATACTTTCATCAACAAACAAAGGTTTTAATGCAAAAATTGTGCAATCATGAATCCCTGATTTTATTCCTACTTTCCTGAAAAGTGCATAAACAATAAAATATTTTGCATAATATGAAGTGTCAAGAATCCATTCATTTTCTTGCTTTTCTTTTGCAGAATCAAGCATATTAAGAGCAGACTTTGATTTTCTAATATAAACTTCAACTAAATTACTGTTTGGTTCAACAAGTCTTAATCCCTTAGTTTTCTTAAAGCAAAATGTAAAGTTATCTTTCTTTTTTTTCATAGTAGTATTTCCAGACTTCATTTATAAAAATATCATGATTATACAAAATTATATGATTTTTTATTATTTCTTTGATTAATGGGCTTTGTTTTGATAATTGTTTTCTAAATTTATATAAGGGTGTAAATATTAGATGTATTTCTTTGCTGTAAGTTCTACCAAGTTCTTTTATTTTTTTCTTTTCATTTTCTTTTATTTGCCCTATATAAAATAAATCTATATCACTTTCTTTTGTGTGAATCATAGATGCATAACTTCCAAATAAAACTAAACATCCATTTAAATCTGCATTGATGAATTCATTATAGACTTTTTTAATAAAAAACTCTTTATTTAATAACTCTAAAGATTTTTTCTTTTCACTTAATGATAAAAATTCTCTTACTTGATTATTATTAAGATTGATAGAGTAAACTTTGCTTTTACCAACCTTTTTAGCTAAAAGGATTTTGTCTTTTTCAAATTTTTTTAAATGAGGCAATAAACTAACATGGCTTTTTCCTATTAACTTAGCCATTTCTCTTATATAAAATTGATTGAGATAGTTACTCCTAAACAAACTAATTATTTCTAATTTGATATTGTTAATATTTTCTACCATATGGTAATTTAAGTTACCGTAGTTTATAAATCTTCTGCTGATTTTCAACCACGCAGACCTAAACCGGCGTGGGATAGTTAATCTTCAAGATTTTGCAATCTATGCAAATGAATGGGGAAAAGATAATAATGTTAATGACCTAAACAGATTTGGTAGTTATGTTGGAGCAGATGTTAATGATTTAGGAGCTTATGCTGATATTAACAGAAGTGGAGTTGTTGATATTAATGATTTAGATATTTTTTCTGGTGAATGGTTTTGGGATGTTAACGACCCAAACACTTGGTGAAATAGCAAACTTCTTTTATTTGTTTTTACTTAAAAAAGTAACGATAGTTATTTAAATAAGTAATCTTTTAATTTTAAAGAAAAAATGATATCAAATGGAAAAATAAAACTTTTAGAAGTGTGGAAAAATAATATATTTAGCGAGTTTAGTATATCTGAGATAATGAAAATATCTGGGAAGAAGACAAAAACCTGGGTTTTTAATAGTTTAAAAATTCTTGTGAATTATAAGATTTTAAATTCAAAAAGAAAAGGAAATCTGGACATTTACAGTTTAAATATTAATAATCCGATTTCAATTCAATTACTACAATATTTAGAAGCTCAGAAAAACCTTAATTTCTCACAAATGAAAATCATTTTTGAAATAATTGAGAAATTGCCAATAAAAAATTATTCTCTTATTGTTTTTGGTTCTTATGCAGAAAATAAACAAGTTAAAAATTCTGATTTAGATATTTGTTTTTTAATAGAAAATAAAGAGATAGAGAAGAAGATTAAGCCATATTTTAATGAAATAAAACTTAATTACACTATAAAGATAGATGACCATTATATTACTTTTGATGATTTTGTGAAAATGCTTTTGCGAGACGAAGAAAATATGGGAAAACAAATTTTTAGAAATCATAAATTGTTCTTTAATGCAGATATTTATCATCAATTAATTAAAGAGGCGCATAAAAATGGATTTAGGCCATAGAGAAATATTGTATTTAGAAAGAGCAAAGAATGAACTTGATTTAGCTAAAGCAATTTTCAAACTTTCAACAGATAATAAATTAAAATTAGAATTTGAATTAAAAGAGGATTCTACTTTTTTTAGCAATGTAATTGGTAATGCTTATTATTGTATTTTTTATTCTGCAAAAGCATTCTTAAAATTTAAAGACATAATCACAAAACTTCCAGAAGAACATAAGAAAACTTTCAATGCATTTAAGAATTTAGTAGATTCTGGGTTTGTTGATAAAAATTTATTTGAAATTTATGAACAAGAGTTTATTAAAGCAGATGAACTTTTAGGAATTTTTAGAAAAGAAAAATCCAAAAGAGGAAAATTTACCTATAGAAAGTTGCCTCAAGCAAATTTAGAACCTGCAAAAGAAAGTTTAGAAAATGCAGAAACATTTTTTAAAAATATAAATTTGATGTTGCAGAAATTAAGAGAAAAAGCCAGAGAAAGTGTTGGAAAAAAATCAGAGAAAAATTAAAGAAAATATTGTTAAATTTATCTTACAAATGATTATGGAAAATTTCAGGCTCAATATGTTGGAGATGTAAATAGTGTTAGTGGAATTCCTGATGGTGCTGTTGATGTTAATGATTTAGGTGCTTTTTCTTATGAATGGCTTTGGGATGCAAACGACCCAAATAGTTGGTAAGTTTTATTCTAAATTATTTTTAGATTTTAAAATTTTAAATAATTCTTCTGTTGTGTAGACTTTAACTTTAGATTGTTGTTTAAAATGCAGGTCATTAGACCAAAGAGGCAGGTTAAGCTCTAATGCTAAAGCTAAAAACAGAATATCAGTTTCATGCGAAATTAAGCTTCCTGTTTTATTTTTAAAATCAGAAGAAGCATTTTTAAATTCTATGAATTGAGGCAGTAAAGAAATATCTTCTAAAAATTTTTCTTTTGAAATCTTTGCTTTGGAACATACTTCATCAGAATACTTATATAATTCTATAATAAGCTCTTTTGGAGAAAATAATTCAATTTTATATTTTGATAATAATTGTCTTGTAAAAGATTTAGATTTAAACATAGAAAAAACTATGCTGGTATCAACTACCAATTTCATTTATTCCCCCTTGTATTTTTTAACCATATCTTTTCTTAATTTTCTTCCAAATTTAATGCAGTCTTCATCAGTTAGTTCACTTTTTTCAAAATCTTCTTCAAATTTCTCTAATATTTCAAGTTGTTTCATTTTCTTTAAGAATGTTTCTCTAGCTAATGCAGACCAATTTAGCCATGCAAATCTGTCCATTTTCTTTTTAATTTCTTCAGGAATTGATAGTGTTATAGATACCATTTTGTTTATATGTATGATATGTTTATTAACGTAATATACATATTTAAGTCTTTTGGTAGTTATGTTGGAAGTGAACCTAATGATTTAGGTGCTTATGCTGATATCAATAGAAGTAGTGTTGTTGATTTTAATGATTTAGATATTTTTTCTGGTGAATGGTTTTGGGGTGCAAATACAGAAAATTAAAACTTAGAAAATTAAAAATTTTCTAGGTCACAAAAACTGTGAAAGTTTTTGTAGGTTTTCTGTCTCTTAAACTCTTACAAGTTCAAGATGACTTAAATACTAGTGATTATTTTTTCTAAATATTTATAAATCTGTTTTTCTATATAATTGTGTTAATAACTTAGTGAAATATATGCTATGAAATTTCATCTTTAAAGCATTCATGTTTTAGGGTTACTAGTTAAAAATTATAATAAAAATGAAAAAAGAGAATTATAAATTATTAATAATTGCTGTATTGTTAGTTTTGGTTTTAAATGTGAATGTTTTTAGGGTGTTAGCTGTTTCTGATGTTAATTTAAAGATAACAGGAACAATAGGTAATTATACAGATGATGTTAGATTGAGGACAGATGCAAATTCTATAACTGGTTTTGATGTTTATGATATGAAAGTTAAAAATCCTCCAAGTGATTATGCAAGTTTTTATTCAAGTATTACTAGTGGAAGTTTGTCAATTGATTCTTGGAATCCTGCTGCGAGAACAATTGATTTACATTATCAAGTTCCTGCAGAGGTTTCTGGCGATGTTGTTTTTTCATGGAATGCTGTTTCAGGAACAGGATATGAAGCAACAATTACTATTACTGGAAATGCAGCTAAAAATATGAGAACTTCTACTTCTGATATTTATACTGCTTATGATCATGAAGATATTTACATAACTGTTGTTGTTAGTAATTATTCTGGTGGTGGCGGGGAAGAAGAAGGGGGCGGGGGTGGTGGAGGTGGTGGAGGTTTTCCACTAGCAACAGTTCAACAACCTCCTATTGATGTTATACTTGATGTAAAATCTGATAAACTTCTTTTTGATGCAAGCATAGTTATCCCAGATGAACTTAAAACAATATATGTTGGAGATAAAATGATGTCTACTGTTAATTTAATTCCTATGGGGCAAGAGCCTAATTTAGATGTTGAACTCATATATTCTATTAAGAATTTTGATGGAAAAGAATTTCCTGTTGGAGAAAGTGAGATGATAAAAATAACTAAGCAAATATCTTTTAATAAAAAATTTGCAACACAAACTCTTCCTGTAGGAGATTATATTTTAGAATTAATATTAAATTATGAAACAGAACCTGGAAAATTTGCAGTTGCAAGAGCAACTTCTCATTTTAAAGTAATATCAAGAGAAAAACCCTTTTCTTTTTCAAAAGGATATACTACAATAATAATAGTATTTGGAGTTGCAATCTTTATCTTGATTATATTAATAATTTGGATTATGAGTAGAACTAAAAAATCAAAAAAGAAAAAATAGAAAAAATAGAAAAGAGGAAGAAAAAGAGGATGAAAAGATATATTTGGATAGGCTTATTAATATTAATTGTAGTTTTACTAATTGGGGGAACAGGCTATTATTTTCTTAGGGGGGGATTTAGCAAAGAAGAAGTAGAAGGGGGTTTTAAATTAAATCCATCGTTTTTAAAAGTAGCTGTTATTGAAAATGGAAGTGCTATTAGTATTATTAAGATTAAAAATTTAGATCCTCATGTAGAGTCTTGTGATATTAAGGTAGGAGAAATAGGAGATTTAGTTTCTTTAAATGAAACTTCTATTAATTTAGTTCCTAATGAAGAATATCCTATAGAACTTTTTTTCAATGCACAAAATAAAACTCCTGGGGTTTATGTGGGGGTATTAAAAATTTCTTCTCAACGCAAAACACAAGTAATGCCTATTATTTTAGAAATTCAATCTGAGATTGTTGTTTTTGATTCTAATTTAAATATTTATCCACAAGGAGGAACAGTGATTCCAGGGCAAAGGATAAGTGCTGATGTTAAAATATTTGATTTAGCTGGGATAGGAAGACATAATATTGAATTACTTTATTCTATTAAGAATTTTGATGGAAGAATAATTATTTCTTCAACAGAAGATTTAGTTGTCGACGGTAGATTAGATTATTCTAAGTCATGGGACTTGCCTAAAGATTTGAGGCTGGGCGATTATGTTTTAGCAGTTGTTGTTAAGTATGTAGATTCTGTTGGAACAAAAAGTATAGGTACTTCTAGTATGTTTTTTAGGGTTATAGGAGAAGATGAATTTACATCAGGAGAAAAAGATTTATCAGATAAAACTCTTTTTTATATCTTACTTATTTTTAGTTTTTTCTTTTTAATATTTTTGGGGTTGTTTGTGTATTCTTTGTTTTACAAGGATAAACTGCTGATTGAATTGCAGAAGCAATATAAAGGGGAATTGAGAAGACAGAGAGAACTAATTAACGGAAAAATGAGCAGGGATTATTCAAAGTTAAAAACTGCTGCTGAAAAAGAAGCATATAAAAAAGAGGTTGAAAAGATTAAGGGGGAGAGGTTGAAAGCATTAAATGAAATTCAAAAAAAGAGAGTAGTTAAATTTAAAAAAATAAAAAAACAGGGTAAAAAAGGATTGTTAAAAAAACAAGTGGAAAAATGGAAACAGAGAGGTTATGAGGATGATTATTTAGAAACAAAATATAAATTTCCAAAAGTTGAGGAGATTAGAAGAAAATTAGGAAGACAATTAGGAGCATTGGAAGAAGCTAAAGAAGAAGGATTTGTATCTCAAAAATCTTATGAAAAGGGCAAAGAAAGAGTAAGAAGAGCAAATAGAAAATTAAAATAAATAAGAAACATTTATAAATAAAAAAGTCAATTATATAATATGGTAAAGAAAAAGAGGATGGTTAAAAAAAAGGTTTTAAAAAAAGAGAAAAATACTGAAAAAAAGTCTATGTTAAAAGAAGCAATTGTAGATATTGATAAAGAATTGCAGAGGCTTAATAAAGGGAAAATAGTTTTTAAAAAGCAAATTTCTGATATTGATTCAAATGTTGAAAATGCACAGGAATTAGAAAAAGAACTGCAGGAAAAAATTGCAGGGTTGCTGGAGAAAGAAGCAGGATTAACTGAAAAAAAGAAAAATACTCAGGTTAAAATAGACAGATTAGCAGATAAGCTTGGGAAAATAAGGAAGATTAAATTAGAAATGAGTGATGTTTAAATTTTTTTATTTTTGGTTCATTTTTTTAATTCTGTAATTTTATCGTCGATAAAATTGTTTTTTGGATAGCAAGGTTTATAAAGGAAAATTGTCTATTTTTAATATAAATTGGGCTTATTTTTAGCTAAAAAATTATTGAAATGTTAAAAATTAGCTTTAAATATCTTAATTAAAATGATTAAAGAAGATTTGTACAATGCAGAGCAAATTAAAGTTTTAGAGGGTTTGGAGGGGGTTAGAAAGCGTCCTGCGATGTATATTGGAAGCACTGGGAAAGATGGTTTACATCATCTGGTTTTTGAGGTTGTTGATAATTCTATTGATGAATGTCTGGCTGGATTCTGCACATTAGTTGAGATTAATTTAAATAAAGACGGGAGTGTTAGTGTTAAAGATGATGGGAGAGGAATTCCTATTGACAAACATCCTGTTTATAAAAAATCTGCAATGGAACTTGCTTTGACAAAACTGCATGCAGGAGGGAAATTTGAGAAAACAGCTTATGAAATTTCAGGTGGTTTGCATGGTGTTGGTGTCAGTGTTGTTAATGCTTTATCTAAGAAAATGAGTGCGACAGTCTGGAGAAATGGCAGAATTTATAAGCAGGAATATAAAATCGGAAAACCAATTTATTCTGTTAAAGTTATTGGAAAATGCAAAAAAGAAAAGCATGGAACAGAAATTATATTTTATCCTGATAGTGAGATTTTCTCAACTTTTGAATTTGATTTTAATGTTCTGAAAAAAAGACTGCAGGAAATTGCTTTTTTGAATCCAGAAGTTAAGATTATTCTGAGAGATGAAAAGAAAGGGAAAAAAGAGATATTACATTATGCCGGTGGATTGGTGGAGTTTGTTAAACATATAAATAAATCTAAAACTGTTTTGCACAAACCAATTTATTTTAAGAGGAAGATGGATGGTGCTGTTATTGAGGTTGCAATTCAGTATGCAGATGGCTACAATGAAAATATTTTTGGTTTTGTAAATACAATCAATACGACTGAGGGTGGGACGCATATTTCTGGATTTAAAACTGCTTTGACAAGAGCAATTAATGATTATGCAAAGAAAAAAGGGATTTTAAAAAATGGGAGTTTAGGTGGTGATGATGTTAGAGAGGGCTTGACAGCTGTTATTAATTTAAAATTAAAAAATCCTCAGTTTGAGGGGCAGACAAAAACAAAACTCGGCAATTCTGAAGTTAAGGGTTATGTTGATTCAATGGTTTCATCTGCTTTATCAGAATTTTTAGAGGAAAATCCAGGGATTGCAAATAAAATTGCGCAGAAAGCAAGTGCTGCTTCAAAAGCCCGTGATGCTGCTAAGAAAGCAAGAGATTTAGTAAGGAGAAAAAGTGTAACTGGTTTTTCAGGTTTGCCTGGAAAATTAGCTGATTGTTCTTCTAAAAAAATAGAAAAGACAGAACTTTATATTGTTGAGGGGGATAGTGCTGCCGGTTGTTTTTCTGGTGATACAAAAGTTGCATTAGTGGATGGAAGAAACTTATCTTTTAAAGAGTTGGTTGAGGAGGATAAAAATGAAAAAGAAAATTTTTGTTATACTATTAATTCTAATGGAAATGTTAGCATAGCTAAAATAAATAACCCTAGAATAACTAAGAAAAATAGTGAAGTCATAAAAATTATTTTAGATAATGATGAAGAGATAGTTTGTACTCTGAATCATAGGTTTATGTTAAGAGATGGAAGTTATGTGAAGGCTAAAGATTTGACTAATCAAAATTCTTTAATGCCTTTAAATAGGAAATTATCTAAAATTGGGGGGAGGATTACTATTGATGGTTATGAGATGGTTTATGATAATAAGAAGAGATTTTGGA
The DNA here is from genome assembly GCA_017610445.1 of Candidatus Dojkabacteria bacterium. Lineage (GTDB taxonomy): Archaea > Nanobdellota > Nanobdellia > Pacearchaeales > GW2011-AR1 > ARS1285. The sequence goes on along the minus strand of JAFCCB010000012.1, from coordinate 7,655 downwards.
TATTTACACATTTATTAGCAGATGAATATAATTTGGATAAAGGGATTTATGAGCTTGAACAAGGAAGTCATAGGCATCATATTAATTTTAATAAATTAAACAATAATCCTTCAAATATTATTAGGATGACAAAGGAAGAACATATGATTTTTCATACACAACATTTAGAAAAAGTTTTACATCACCCAGATATTAAAGAAAAAGCAAGACAGGCTCATAAAACCACTGAATATAGAGAAAAGATTAAAAAATGGAGACAACAACCAGAAGTTAAGGAAATGTTTTCTAAAATATCTAAAAATTTAATGCAAAATCCAGAATATAAGGAAAATTTAGCTAAAAATTATATGAATTTTTATAATTCTAATAAAGAATATAGAAAAACAAATAATAAAAGATTATTAGATGCTCAAAGAAAATATTGGGCAGATTCTGAAAATAGAAAAAAAGCTTCTGAGAAAATTAAGAAATTTTTTAGTGAAAATCCTGAGGCTAAGGAATATCTTTCTAATCTTGCTAAAGAGCAATGGAAGAATGAAGCACTTATAATTTGGAGAAGACAGAAAACTAGTGAACAATGGACTCCAGAATTTAGAAAAAAGAGAAAAGAAAGTTATGATAAAACCTATTATGAAAAAACAATTAAATTAATGAAGAAAATTTATGATAAAGAAGGAAGTTTGAATAATTTTAGAGAGATTAGAATAGAAAATAAGGATAATAGTATTTTAAGTATGCAAACTTTTTGTTTAAGATTTTTTGATGATAATCCTAGACAAATGTTAGAAGCTGTAAAAAATTATAATCATAAAATTAAAAAAATAATTAAATTAAATCAAAAAATAGATGTTTATGATTTAGAAGTTAAAGATACACATAATTTCGCTCTTGCATCTGGAATTTTTGTTCATAATAGTTCGAAGATGGCCCGGGATAAAGAGTTTCAGGCAATACTTCCTTTGAAAGGCAAGATTTTAAATGTGGAAAAAGCAACTCCTGTGAAAACCCTAAGTTCAGAAGAAATAATTAATTTAATAACTGCAATAGGAACTGGTGTTAAAGAAAATTTTAATCTGCAGAAATTAAGATATTCTAAAATTATAATTATGACTGATGCTGATGTTGACGGGCAACATATTACAACTTTGCTTTTGACTTTCTTTTTTAGGTATGTCCCAGAATTAATTGAAAATGGAAATGTTTACCTTGCTGTAAGTCCTTTGTACAGGGTTAGGAAAGGAAAGGATTATTATGTTTATTCTGATGTTGAATTAAAGAAGGTGCTTGCTAAATTAGGAGGCAAAGCAGATGTTCAAAGATTTAAAGGATTAGGTGAAATGAATCCTGTTCAGTTGTGGGATACCACTATGAATCCTAAGACGAGAATCTTAAAAAAAGTAAATATTGAGGATGCTGTTTTAGCTGATGAAACTTTTTCCATGCTAATGGGGGATGTTGTTGCTCCTCGTAGAAGGTTTATAGAGATGAATGCAAATATTGCAGAGGTGGATATTTAATGAGATTTTATAATTCAAATAATGAAATAACTGAAACTCCTAAACATAATGAAACAAGATACCCATATAGGGATATTGTTTATGATTGTGAAGGAGATTTTGATCCAAATGAATGTGCTCCTTGTTTGAAAACAGTAAGTATAGTGGATAATAAAGATTAAAATGGTAAAAGAAAAATATGATTTAATGAAGAAAGAAGTAGAAGAACTAAAAGAAAAATTAAAAGAACATTTTAAATCAACAAAATGTTTTGATAATACTTTATCTTATATATTAAAAGAATTAAATCTAAAAATTAATAATTTGGATTTATTAGAATATTGTTTAAATGAGTTAGTTGATGAAGGATGGGTAAAGAAATCTAAATCTTTAGATCATAATGAGTATGATCCTGGAGAAAAACTTAATTATGGGGGTCTTGAAAGGTAAAATGCCAAAAGAAAAATATTATTTTGGGAAAGTAAGTAGCAAGAAGGATGGAAGCACCCATAGTTTAATGATTTATGATAATACTTTGCAGTTGCTGACTGATGCTGCTAAAGCTATATTTTCTAATGATCCTTTATATAGTTTTGAAGAAGAAATATCTGAAGAAAAATTTAAAAAATTAGAAAAAATAATAGGTGGGGTTTAAAATAAGATGGCAGAAAAATATAATTTAGATATTGATGAAAAAGGAAGAACAAATATAACAGATATAGAATTTGCAAAAGGAGACAGGTTAATTATTAATGGAATTGAGCAATTAGTTATTGATATTTGCGAAGCAAGTGTTTTTACTAAATTTAATGGAAAAGAAAGGGAATATTTTATGAAGTTAGATGGAGATAAAATTTATTTAAAGGAAGGAAAATAAAATGCCAGAAGAAAAAACAGATAATGCAAATGGTGAAGCTGAAAAACTTGAGAAAACCGAAATTAATTTTAAGGATTTAGATGAAAACAGAGTTGTTGGTTCTGAAATTTCTGCTGAAATGAAAAAAGCATATATTGATTATGCAATGAGTGTTATTGTCAGCAGGGCTTTGCCTTCAGTAGAAGACGGGCTTAAGCCGGTTCACAGAAGAATTCTTTATGCAATGAAATTAATGGGTCTGGAAAAAGGCATGACTAAAAAAAGTGCAAGAATTGTTGGGGATACGATGGGTAAATTTCATCCGCACGGTGATATGGCTATTTATGATGCAATGGTGAGAATGGCTCAGAGTTTTAGTCTAAGATATCCTTTAGTTCATGGGCAGGGGAATTTTGGTTCGCTTGACGGAGATTCTGCAGCTGCATCTCGTTATACAGAAGCAAAACTTGCAAAAATTGCAGTTGAATTATTGCAGGATATTGAAAAAGAAACTGTTAAGTTTGTTCCTAATTTTGATAATTCTATTAAAGAGCCTATTATTTTGCCTGGGAAACTTCCTAATCTTTTGATTAATGGTTCGAGCGGGATTGCAGTTGGCATGACAACTAATATTCCTCCGCATAATCTGACAGAAGTTTGTGATGGGATAATAAAAGTTATTGATAAACCAAAAACAACAATTTCTGAACTTATGAATATAATTCAAGGGCCTGATTTTCCCACTGGAGGCAAGATAGTAAGCGAGAATTTTAAAGAGTTATATGAAAATGGGAAAGCAGGTTTTGTTATAAGAGGCAGAACAAATATTGAAACAAAAAAAGGTAAAGAATTTATTATTATAACTGAAATTCCTTATCAAGTGAATAAAGCTGAGTTAGTAAAGCAGATTGCACAACTTGCTTCTGATAAAAAACTTCCTGATGTCAGGGATATTAGAGATGAGAGTTCAAAAGGCAAAGTCAGAATTGTTATTGAATTAAAAAAAGGAGCTAATAGCCAATTTACAATTAATCGGCTTTACAAATCCACTAAATTACAGAGCAGATTTGATGCTGTTTTAGTTGCTTTAGTCGCTGGAATTCCCAAGCAACTTAATTTAAAACAGATAATTGATTGTTATATTAATTACCGGAGGAAGATAATCAGAAAAAGGACAGAATTTGATTTGAAAAAAGCAGGGGCAAGAGAGCATATTGTCAAAGGGCTTTTGATTGCTTTAAAAAATCTTGAGAAAGTTATTGAGATAATTAAAAAATCCAAAAATAGCGCTGTGGCTTCTGAAACTTTGGGAAAAAAATTTAATCTAAGCAAAAAACAAGCAGAAGCTATTTTGGAGATTACTCTTAAACAGCTTACTTCTCTTGAACATGAAAAACTCAAGAAAGAAGAAAAGGATTTGCTTGTTAAAATTAAAGATTTAATGAAAATTCTTAGGAATGAAAATGAGATTCTGAAAATTATTAAGAGGGAACTTAATGAGATTAAGAAAAATTATGGGGATGTGCGTAGGAGCGTGATTATTAAAAGTATTAAGGAATTGAAGGAAAAGGATTTGGTGCAAAAGAAAAATGTTGTGGTTACAATAACTGACAAGGGTTATATTAAAAGAATGTTGTTTAAAATTTATCATGAACAGAAAAGGGGGGGTAAAGGAGTTATCGGAGCTGAATTAACAACCGAAGATTTTGTCAAGCAGATAATTACCTGTTCAACTCATGATAATCTGTTATTATTTACTGCCCGTGGGAGATTGTTTTGGTTGAAAGTATATAAAGTTCCTGAAACAAAAAGGTATGGAAAAGGGCAGGCACTTGTTAATTTGCTGAATATTAAAGATGATGTAATTACAAATGTTATGGCTGTTAATTTATTTGATGATTATTTATTTTTAGCGACTAAGAAAGGACAGATTAAAAAGATTAAATTAGGGTTATTTGCCAAGCCAAGAAATTCAGGGGTTAAGATAATTAATTTGCCTGTTAATGGAAGTGATAGTGTTGTTGGTGTTGAAAAAGTAACAGATAAGCAGGAAATTATGTTAATAACTAAAAAAGGGCAGGCAATTAGATTTAATTCTGATGAAGTCAGAAGTATGGGTAGAGCTTCATATGGTGTGACAGGAATTAAAATGGAAAAAGGAGATGAGGTTGTGAGTTTAGAACCTGTTAGAGATATTAAGACAGGAATTTTGACAATTACTGAAAAAGGTTATGGAAAGAGAAGCAAGATTGAAGATTACAGATTGACAAGCAGGGCTTGCAAAGGAGTTAAGAATCTTAAGATTACTGAAAAAACAGGAAATGTTGTCTCTACAATTAATGTTAAAGATTCTGACAAGTTTGTTGTTTCAACTAAAAAAGGAATTACAATAAGAACTTCTGTTAAAGATATTCGGGTTATGGGCAGGGCAACATCTGGGGTTAGAATAATCAGATTACAGCAGGGAGATGTGGTTAGTGATATCGCCAAATTAAAAAGAGTAAAGGATGTTGAAGAAAGTGAGAAAGAGAATTTTGAGAACAATAAAAGATAAATACTTCTTATTCTTTTATTAATTAATGAGATTAGAGAAAATTATGACATTAGCAGATGTTAGAAAAAATATAATTGAAACAGGTGGAAGAATAATTTCTGAAAATCCTGTTTCTACTGGCAAATGCAGAGAATGCAAAGATGGGAATTGGGAACTGGAAAGATCTCAAAAAATTATGGGCGAGGAGGTATGTGAATATTATTCTTGTAAAAATAGTAATTGTAAATTTAGACTTGTCTCAAGTATTTCATTTAATGTGAAATATAATTCTGAATAGTGGGATGGAAATAGAGGTTTAAGGATTAGAACAATTTTTGTTTTTTTCAAAATTTTGGTATTTATGACATCCCTTAGTTTTGTAAGGATAAAAACAATTAGTATCAGCTCCATCACATCTTCCTAAATATTTGCAAAATTCTTTTTTTGGATGGTTTATTATTTCTTGTGTTATCTGATTTAAGTTTAATATAACCATTTCAGAACTAAGTTCATTAGTAATTTCTTTTGTTGTTAATTCATCAGAACTAATTTTTTTTTCTAATACCTCCCCTTTTTTTGAATTCGTCTCTGTCAAATCTGGTTCATTATCCATATTTTATTATAGTTTTTTTATTTAAAAGCACTTCGAAAGCTTTAAATAAGGAAAATTATGTTGCAGTATTACAATATAGTAATAAAATGGAAAATAAAAAAATAACTCTTGAAGGATTAGAAAAAAATTTTATGGTTTTGAGAAAATTTTAGATGATATGCTTTTAGGATCTTATCAGAACCTTTGTTTACTTAATGATGAAGAATTATTAGAAGAGAATGATTATTTGATTATTGCAGAAAAAAATATTAAAGATTTTGGAAAGCTTTATAGAGAAATTGGAGATTATGATATTTCTGAGCCTGTTGTTTATGGGAAACTCTCAGGCAGATTAGGAAGCTTGAGAAAACTTCTTGTAAAAGAATGGGAAGATAGAAACAAAAAGAATATTCAAAGAGGATTACAAGATTTCCCCGAATCCAATTAATCTCCAGTGACCATAAATATTTCTTGCAAGTCCAACAGAATCTTTTTTTATTGGTAGTATTGGAATTTTTAATGACAATTCAATTTCATCTTTGTTTAATTTTGTTATTTGCCCTACAGTTATTGTTGTATTAATTGAGAGCATAAGATTTTCGCTCATTTTTAGAGTTTTAATTTTTGTCTTTTTTTCTGCACCAACAAGTTCGCCAAATAATTGGAATTTTATTTTGATTTTGTTTGAAATTTCCGGCAAGTTGTTTTGAGTGGAAGCTATATTTCCTGACAAGAAATCTGCTTTTGTCAAGATATTATCTAATTCTGTTTCAAATGCGAGAGAACTGCCTGGCGCTGCTTTTTTTATTGGGTAACTTCCTCTTTGGATAGAAATTATTTTTGTTATGATTGGTTTATATAAGATTTGGTTTTGATGTTTTTCTGTTAATCCTGGTTTGATTTCAATTTTGTCTCCTGTTTTAATTGTTCCTTTTTTTAATATTCCTGCTAAAACTCCTCCGTGCAAATTTTCAATTTTTGTTCCTGGTTTGTTGATGTCAAAACTTCTTGCAATTAAAAATTCTGGTGCTGAATCTAAATCTCTTTTTGGGATTTCTAAATTTAAGAGCCAGTCCTTAATTCTGTCAATGTTAATTTTTTGCTGTGCAGAAACAGGGATTATTTGGGATTTTTCTGCAATTGTGTGTTTGATGAAGTTTTGGATTTCTTTGTAGTTTTCAAGAGCCTGTTCTTTTGAAACTAGGTCTATTTTATTTTGGATGATTAAGATTTTTTTTACTTTTTTTGCCTGTAGTGCTATTAAATGTTCTCTTGTTTGGGGTTTTATTCCTTCATTTGCAGCAATTACAAGAATTGCTGCGTCAATTAATGCTGCTCCACTTAACATGGTTGCCATTAACATTTCATGTCCTGGGCAGTCAACAAAACTAATGTAACGCTTTTTATTTCCTTTTTCAAGGATTGTATCTGCATAACCTAATTTTATTGTAATTCCTCTTTTAAGTTCTTCTGAATGAGTATCTGCAAACTTGCCAGTAAGCTGGGATAATAAAGTAGTTTTTCCATGGTCAATATGACCAACCATCCCTATGTTGAGCATTTCTAATTGTTCAATGTTTTCTTGTTTTTTATTCATATTTTATTTTTTATTATTTTATTTGTTATTTTATTTGATATTTTATTAATATTTTAAGCTTTTGGTATGAGCAGTTTAAGCTCTTGATTTTACAGCTTTATTTTTTATAAATATATTAATATTTAGTATAATAAATTTGAGAATTATTGTTATTTAAAACTATTCTTTCTTATTACTATCTTTTATTGGTTCTTCTTGAGAAACTTCAGCAGGTTTAATGGTTTCTTCTTTAGGAGCTTCTTCAGTGGGTTTTTCTTTATCAGTATCTGTTTTTGGCTCTTCTTTTTTTTCTTCAGCAAATTTTTCTTGTTTTTTATTAATATTTGTTATTGGCTTTTTAGATGAACCATTAGTAGCTTGATTTTCAGCAACAGGTTTTTCTTTTTCTTTTTTAGGTGCTAAATCTCCAAGTTTTTTATTACCTTCTTTAATAACTTTAGTATTAACCTGAGATGTTTTAAGTGAAATTTCTTGTCCTCTTAATGTTTTTCTTAGTCTTAATCCTTTTTGAGTATTTTTCATCCCAAATCCATGAGTTAATAATTCTCTGTGATAACCTGCTCCTTCTAATCCTTTTTTAC
>JAFCCB010000039.1 GCA_017610445.1 Candidatus Dojkabacteria bacterium | reverse complement strand
TATCTCTATAACTTTCACAATAATAAGGCCCAAAAGTCTTTCCATTCCTTTTTATATATTTTTTATACACCACTTTTCAAAATAACCCCTTTTCCTAAAAAAATTAATAAAATTATGTAATGAAACTATTTAAATCTAATTATTTTAAAATTATTAAAATAAGATATATACAAAAATTAATAATATTTAAAAAACAAAAGCTATGACATCCTCTCCACGCTAAAGTGCGAAGTTTCCTTTTTAATATCTGTTTACAATTTTTAGCTACACAAAATAGAGCTTAAGCTTCTCATCATATCTCAAAGTTTTGCACATTATTGATACCATATCATAAATGATATGAATTTCTTCTGCATTTTAAAAAAGAGCAGAGCCAACATATGTTTTAGAAAATTATAAGGATATAAAATACAACTTATTTCCTATCTTTTTTAGGTATTTCACTACTTTCTTTTTCAGTTTCTTTTTTAATCACAGCAATTTTTTCATTTTTTAATTCAGTTTTTTTCACTTTTTTCTCTCTTTTAACCCAATTAACTTTTTTAGAATCCCTTTTCAAATCCATATTTCTTTTGCATTTGCTAGAACAAAAATGAACTGCTTTTCCATCAAAAGTAAATATGGTTAATCCTCTTGGAAAATCATAATGTTTTTTGCAAAATGAACATATTGGCATTTTCTTGTTTTTATTATTTATTTAATTTTTAATTAGTATCTCTCCAAAATATAAGTATGTTCCACTCTTCTTCATAGCTCGTGTTTGATAAGATATAAGTTTTTAGTTAACTAAAAGCTCCTTTTGATATTTTTGGTTTAATTCTCCGAGCTTCAATTTGTGTCTCTCTTAACATTAAAACATCTCTTTTTCTTACAGGCCCTTTTACATTTCTTCTCATAACTTTTCCTTTATCTCTTCCCTGCAAAACTCTGCATTTAACTTGAGTAACTTCTCCTCTTGCTCCGGTTCTTCCAATGATATTTTCCACAACAGCAGGCACAGCACTTTCCAGCAAAAGCCCGGCAGATTCTTTGCTTCCAGAACCTTTTCCTTCTCTAATTTTTTGAGTTTTGCTTCCCATTTTATATTTTATTATTTGTTTTATTATGAACTTTATATTTTTAATTATTCTCTTTTACTTATTATAAGCTTAATTATTAGTTAAACAAGCTCAAGCTTTAGCAAGTTATTAATTAATTTTCTACTCACTATCGTTTATGTTTTATAAGATTATTAATATTTATTTTTTAAAAATTATTTAGTCTCCTTTTTATCTAATTGAGTTTTAATAAAACCTTCAAAATCTCCCTCAGCATCACCTAATTCAATTATAGCAACACTTGCACACCCAACATTCAGCCCTGCTGAAATTCCTAATTTTTCTTTTTTATCTGCATCCACACAAGGAATATTTTTTTCCTTGCATAAAATAGGCAAATGCTGAACAATTTCTTTAGGTTCAACATCAGCACCATAAGCAACTAATTTTGCAGTTCCCCTCTCTATTGCTTTAGTAACTTCATTTGTGCCTTTCTCAATCTTTCCTGTTTTTCTTGCTTTCTCAATTATTTCATATATAGATGCCATTTCTTAAATTTTTATATAACCAAAAATCCAAAAATTAGACAGAGCAAATCCCCTCACTAATTAATAGATCATTGGCTATTTAATAATTAATTAACAAAATTTAGCTTTATAAACCTTACTTCCACTTCACAACCACATCATCAGTTCTTTCACGAGGATTAATATCAATTTTCTCAATATCTTTCCCTTCAATTCCTAAATTTTTCTTAAACATTATCTCACCTAAATAAGCAATCATCGCTCCATTATCAGTCAATAAATTCAGTGAAGGAGCAAAAAACTTAGCCCCCCTTTCTTTGCACATTATCTTGCACATTTCTTGTAAGCGAATATTACATGCTACCCCCCCGCCTAAAAGTAATTCTTTCTTACCTGTATGAGCTAAAGCCCTTTCAGCAGATTCAACCAACATAGCAAAAATAGTTTCTTGCAAAGAAAAACACAAATCTTCATCAGCATACTTTCCAGATTCTTTCATTTGTTTTAGTTTTGTTAAAACTCCAGAAAAACTAACATCCATTCCTTTAATTGAATAAGGTAATTCAATATATTTTCCAGATTCAGCTAATTTTTGGACAGCCGGTCCTCCTGGAAAACCAATCCCAAGATACCTGGCAAAATTATCAATAAAATTTCCAACGCCAATGTCAAGAGTTTCACCAAAAACTCTATATTTTCCAGAAGCATATGCAATTATTTGAGTATTTGCACCAGAAGCATAAAGCAAAACAGGATCTTTAGCACCTGTAATTCTTCCAATTTCAAGATGAGCAACACAATGATTTACAGGAATAATCGGAATCCCAAGCTCCAAAGCTTTCTTTTTAGCAAATCTCATACCAATAACAAGGCAAGGAGCAAGTCCTGGAGCCTGAGAAAAAGCAATCCCATTAATATCTTTCTCAGAAATCCCTGCTTTTTGTAAAGCCTGCTTCAAAACATTATCCGCAACCTTAACATGATGTTTCGCAGCATCAATAGGAATTATCCCGCCTTTTTCAGTAACATACATATCTTTAACATTGCATAAAATCCTGCCTTCATTAACAATTCCAATTCCAAAAGTGTGCGCTGTCGATTCAATTCCTAATATCATAAATAAATAATAAAAAAACACTATATAAATCTTATAATTTATCAAATAAAAACATAAAATAATCCCAGTTTCTTGAACAATAAAAATCCTCTCCTTTTTCTAAATTAATTTTATATTTAAAAACTGGATTTTTAATTAAAACTCCAATTAGATTATTATACCCTTGTTTTTTCATATATTTAAAATCACATCTAACTCTCCAATCTTCAACCCCTTCATAATACAATCCTTTAATAAACCCATAGATTTTACAGGATAAAGTCCTACAATGTATTTTTTTATTTTTCTTCTCCTCGTTAACACTAAAATTTTTAATTTCTCTTAATAAATCTAAATGATTCATTTCTTTTTTCATTATAAAATAATAATCAAAATAGTTTAAAAAAATTTATACTCTAAATTATCTGCCAACAAAAATTATTTTATTTCTTAAAAAAATTCAGCGATATAAATTATTATTCAAATACATGACATCCTCCCCACACTAAAGTATGGAGTTTCCTTTTTAATATCTGTTTACAATTTTTAGCTACACAAAACAGAGCTTAAGATTCTTATCTACATATCTCAAAGTTTTGCACATTATTGATACCATATCATAAATGATATGGATTTCTTCTGCATTTTAATTAAAAAATAAAATAAATATAAAAAATAAAAATCACCTCTTATCCCCTTTCCAGAAAAGTTGAATATTATCTTTTTTTCTTTTTCTTAACAGCTTTCTTTTTTTTCTTAACAGCTTTTTTCTTTTTCTTTCTTTTTCCACCACGAGCCATTTTAGCCTCGCAAACATTTCCCTTGCCGTCTACATAATAAAGATATCCTGGCTTTCTTTTAATAACTTTTTTTGCAATAACTTTTCCCATTTTAATTTATCATTTTAAGTTTTTGTTTTATTTTTTTACTTAACTTAAAATATTCAACCCCCTTTCAATTAATATAATGATATTTAAAAGTTTTCTAGGTATTTAAAGGTTTTCCCCGTCGATGAATTCCTTAAAAATGACATCACTTGACGGAATTTCCAACAATCTATCAAATCTTTTATCAGGTTTTATAAAAACTCTCCAGTTTTTAATCAATTTCACGTCGATAATCTCCTTTCCATTAAACCAAACAGCAATAAACGGCTTGCAAAAAAAAGAATGAATTGCCCTTTTTTTAGCAGTTTTAAAAATAAAAAGCAGAGGTTTGCTTTTCTTTCTAAACATCAATCCTCTAGCCTGAGAAAAAATATTATCACAAATTTCAACATTAATATTAAATTTCTTATTTTTATATTTAAAATTAAATCTCATTTTACAATCTCAATAATCCTTTCTTTAAATATTTATAGAAATAATTTTTATTGTTTTCTACAATAATAATTAACAGCGAGATTGGGACTAGAATTTCTTATACCAACAACACTAACTGCCCCTCCCCTATATCCCCTATAGCCATTAAGCAAGAACAATACATAATCTACACCAAATCTATCCCCCCATTCCTTTAATTTAGTAAACACTTCTCCTTTTCTAATCTCACCAATAGAAGAAGGCATTGAAAAAGCTAATTTCAATTCAAGTTCTGAAAAGCCAACATTTTTTCCTTGTTCATCTATAAAACCACCATCCTCACTTAATTTTAATGTTTCTACCATATTTCTCAAGAAATTCAAACCTTTTTAAATATTATTATACTTAAATAAATATATTAAATTCTTTCATTCTCCTTTTTAAATTAACATATTTCCTGTACATTCTCTTAACATTCTTCTCGCAGACAATATTATGATGAATAAATCCTCCACCAAAACTTTTTGGGATATGCATTAATTCATGAATCAATGTTTTAATCTTCTCCTCTTCACCCATTTTATCAAATCTTTCGCTAATTACTTCAATAACATAAAATCCTTTTCTATTTAAGGCAAGTTGCATTGCTTTTCCAAGAGCATGACATCTTGCAATTGTTCCTCTTGACTTGCTTTCAAAACTTCTGAGACAAACAACATCATTAACTCTAACATGAGGAAACAACATCCCTGCTATTTCATTAACTTGCTCTTGTAAATCTTCTGCTATATTATATTTTATTGGCATTTTTATTTTTTTGTTTAAGTGCTCATCTTCAGCGCATAATATTTTGCAAATTAATAATATCAAAAAAACAATGTGCCACCACATCCTAAAGGAGGTGGTTTGTAACAGGCACTTGTTTTTAGGATGTTCAAGATTCTTGACATATTATTAATAAATTTTAATCTCTAATTTTAATAATTTTATTCTTGCTCTTAAATCCCTTGACAATCCTAACCTCCTGCTTAAAATATTTTTTCAATAATTTTAACAATTCAATATTTGCTTTATTATCCTGAGCAGGTTTTTTCAAACTAACAATATAATTTTCATCTCCAATCTTTTTAATTTCTTGTTTTCCAGAGCCAGGTTTAACTTTTATTTTCATTTTAATCCAAAACCTCATAAAGAACAAGCTCTTCTTGTTCATTTTTTCCAGTTTCATTAAAACCTTCACAGATAAATTCAGGGGAATAAACATAATCTATACCAAAATCAAGAGAAATTTCTTTTTTCTTTTGACAATCTGCATTTTTAAAATCATCAAAAAACACAATTTCATTTGTCAAAGTTGAAGGCTTGCTATGTAATGGATAATTCTTAGTAGCAGTTCCAATAACAAGTCCTTTCCAGGGAACACTTAAAAAATTCTTTTCCAGTAATTCCAGAAAACAACTGCAAATCTTCTTCAGTTAAATAATTATTTGCAGGAGCAGCAGGACTAAAAATAATCTCTTCATCAACAACAGAATGCAACTTCAAATTTTGCCAATTATTATTCTCAGTATAAGAAAAACTTCCTGCAAAAGCCAAAATTAAAAATAAAATCATCAAAACTTCTGGAATTTTATATTTTCTAATAAAATTATAATTATTCAAATATCTAATTAAATAAAATAAACCAAATCCAGACAAAATAACAAGCAACATAGAAGTTGTAACAACAACCCTCTCATACTCTATAATAAATCTCCATAAAATAAATGAATAAATCCACCAATAAATTAATCCAATAATAACCGGAACAAATACTCTATAATAAATCTCCATAAAATAAATGAATAAATCCACCAATAAATTAATCCAATAATAACCGGAACAACCAGCCAAATTCTTTGTTTTTTTCTAATTAAATTATATGCCCCAAAAACAGCCAAAACCAAACTAACAATCGGCACAATTTTCCAAATAGAAAAATCAGGGATTGCAAGAGGGGTAAAAGTTTCATAAAAAAGTTTTTCAAAAATATAATAAACAAAATTGCTAACTCCTTCAAAAGCAAAATAAGCAAAAATACAAAGGATTAAAGCAGCTGTAATTCCTGTCAATAAATACTGCCCAAATAATTTCTTAAATTTAATTTCTTTTCTTTTAACAATTAAATAAGAAATCAAAACAATTGTGTAAAATACAAATAAAGGGGGGTAAAATATCAATGTTAAAAATCCTAAAAATAAAATCATTTTATTTTCTCCTTTTAGAAAAAAGAATAAACTCAACAGCAAGGAAATAAGCCCTAATGTTAAAGGCATTAAATACCATATTCCTGGAAGATTAGCACCATTTACAACATAGCCAACAGAAAGAGCAGTTGCCCCTGAAACAAGCTTCCCAATTCCATTAAATCTTAAAAATAAATAAACAAGCAGGCAGATTAATATCCCAGTCCAAATAGTTATTAAAGTATATTGAGT
>JAFCCB010000001.1 GCA_017610445.1 Candidatus Dojkabacteria bacterium | reverse complement strand
ATTGAAAAACCACAAGAAACCCCAGAAGGAATCAGCACAACATGGATAATACTTGGGATTGTTCTTATTATTGCAATAATAATAGTTATCTGGTTTGTTGCTAAAAACAAAAAAGCTTTTGTTGAACCTGTTAAATAAATAATCTTTTAATTTAATTTAATTTAATTTTAGTTTTGTTTTGTTATTGTTTTTTTGCTTTTTAAGTGTGAGAAGTATAGCTGATGAATAGAGGAACATAACTTAAAAATACAATGAGATATTGAGGAAGCCCACACATTTATGTGCTGGAGGATGTTACTAAAAGATATAATCAAAGAGTCAGGGAAATCAATTAGTATTTTTAAACAATTATAAAGTTGATTTAATATTGCACAAGTTTTATTAATTATGTTATTTAATTTATATTATGAGATTAATTAAAATTGCAGTTTGTTTATTGTTTATTCTTAGTTTTATTAATCTTATTAATGCATTTGTTGGGATATCTTCTGATTATTATTCTGGGCATCCTTTAGTAATGGCTCCTGGAGAAACAAAGGATATTATATTTGGAGAATTGCAAAATGTAAGAGGAGAAAGAAATATAACTGTAAAAGTAGAATTATTAAAGGGAGGGGAAATAGCAAAATTGACAGATGAGAATTTAGAGTATTTTGTTCCTTTAGGAGAAAAACATGTAGCAATTAATATGGAAGTGTCTGTTCCTTGGAATGCAGATGAAAATAAAGAATACAAAATTACTGTTAGATTATCTGAAGTTAATCCTATTCTTGAGGGAGGAATGATTTCTATAGACACAAAAACAGATAGTACTTTAAAAGTTTTAGTTAAAGGAAAATCAAAGGGTGTTGGGATAATATGGATTTTTTTTGGGGTTATATTTTTAATTGTATTAGTGATAATAATTTTGTTTTTAATTAAAAAAAGAAAAGTTTTTGTTAAAAATGAAGATAAGGATTATTAATAAATTTTATTTTTAGTAAGGGGCATTAATTTTTATTATGCTCTTGTATTTTTAGGGTTATGAAAATCTTTATATTTACATTAAGGGGTTAAAACAAAAATTAGTTAAAATTATAAATCTGTTTTTTTGTTTTAATCTATGGATAAAGAATTTTTTGTTCGAGATGCAGAAATTGTTGCCAAGGAGTTGTTAGGGAAAGTGATTTGTATTAATGGCAAGAAAGCTAAAATAGTTGAAACAGAAGCTTATTTTGGTTCTGAAGACCCTGCTTCTCGTGCCCGGCAAAATGGAGATTTAAGGAGGACTATGTTAATGGATGCTGGGACTGTTTTAGTTTATGGAGTTCATAATAACTGGTTAATTAATTTTGTTACAGGAGAAAAAGGAAAAGCAAGTGCTGTTTTAATTAGGGCTGTTGAACCTTTAAATTTTAAAGGAAAGGGAAATGGGCCTGGCTTGCTTACAAAAGCATTGGGAATTGACAAGAAATTTCATAAAAAACACATCTTTAATGATAAAGGATATCTTGATTTAAGAGATAGAAAAAAAGATTTTGAGATTGTTAAAAGTTTTAGAATTGGAGTGAAAAATGATTTGGATAGAAAATTGAGATTTTATGTTAAGGATAATGAATTTGTCAGCAGAAGATGAAGGTAATTGCCTAATAGTTATTATAGAGAATAATCAAAAGAGCAGATAAATCTTTAAAAAAGGAGTTTATTTAGATTTTTTATGAAAGGAAATTTAATAAAGAAAATAGGAACTGGAATTGTTTTAGCAGGCTTGTTTTTAAGCCCGGCTTATGCAAATGAAAAATCCTGTGAATCTAAACCTAAATTTTTAATTAATGCAGTTTATAGTTGGGGCATTAATAAAAAGAGCGTATTAAAAAATTATCAAGCATTAGCACAAGAACAAAAAAATTATGAAATAAAAGAAAATACAGGAATAAACAGATTAGTTGCCTCTGATAATGATTCTTGTTTTGTTGGTTTGCCTATTTTTAGATGGAAGTTTTAATAGTTAAAATTTGTTTTATGAAATAGTTCTGAGAATAACAATATGTGAGTTATTAAGGCTCTGTTAAGCCAACAGGTGATAACCTATATTTCTCCTCGATAAAACAGATTATAATAATTATCTTATTTTATTTATTGATAATATCAAAATATTGTATATAAATCACTAAAATTAAGCAGTTTTATCACCTTTTAAGTTTACAACACTATTATTAAAAAGGTTTAAATAAATTGATTTGGTTTTTATTTTATGAAAAAGAGAGGAAAGAGTAAATATGCACAAGCACAGGTTATAACAGCTATTTTATTAATATTGATTGTTTTTGTAATAATTGTAATTGTTTGGAATGTTTTCAAGGGGGTTGTTCAAAAAAGTTCTGAAGAAATTTCTATTGAGCAGTTTAAAGTTGATTTAGATATAAAATCAGTTTATATTCCAGAAGATAATCAGACAGCTTATGTTTCTGTTCATAGAGACGCAGGAAAAGGAAATATTTCTGCATTAAAATTTATATTTACAGATTCTAGAGAAAAAAATTATATTTATAATTATCCATCTTTTTCTGGCGGGATTCCAGATGAATTAGAAACTAAGGTTTATAGTATAACTCAAGTTGGTGTTCGAAATCAAATAGGGGATCCTAGTTTTAATTTTAGTGATATTGTTTTTGTTAGCATTGCTTTTGAGATTCAGATAAGTTCTGGGAAGATTATTACAAGTGCTGTTAAAGATAAGTTTAAAAAAGATTTGAGAAAAGATACAAGTTTGCCTAATAAAGTTAATACAGATGTTTATGAGGGAAGTGGGGAAGGAACTTTTGAGTGTGTTGATAATGATGGAGATGGATTTAATGCTACTGGAGAAAGCTGTGGTTCTGTTGATTGTAATGATAGTAATATAAACATTAATCCAGGAGCAAATGAGATTTGTGATGATGGTGTTGATAATGATTGTGATGGATCAATTGATTATTATGATTTTGAAGATTGTCAGGCAGGTATTTTAGATATTGCTTCTCAGGGGTTAGTTGCTTATTATAAATTTAATAATGATTCTGATTATGGTGAAACAGATAATCTTGCTTATGATTTTTCTGGAAATGGGAATAGTGCAACTTGTTCTGTAAATTGTCCAAGTTTTGTAGAAGCTGGGAAGGTTAATGGGGCTTTTGATTTTGAGTATGATAATGGACAGAGTTTTATTGTTCAGGATAGTCCAGAACTTCAAATATCAGAGGAGATTACATTATCTGCTTGGATAAAACCAGAAGATAAGTCAGGAAAAACTCAAAGGATTATAAACAAAGGCACAGATGATGCTTATGGTTATCGTATGGCATTAACAAATGATCTAAACCCAGAATTAGGATTAAAAATAGGAGGTAGTCCTACTGCGTATCAGAGCTCTAATTCTATTGAATCAGGTAAATGGTATTTTTTAACTATGACTTATAATTATTCAGATAATGAGTGGAAAATTTATATTAATGGAGAACTTGACAATTCTGGTCTGCCTGATGTTTCTGGGCCTATTGACACTGGAAGTTATGATTTAAGAATTGGAGCTAGAGCATCTAATGATAGATTTTTTGATGGCATGATTGATGAGGCTGCAATTTGGAATAGAAGTTTAAGTGAGGAAGAGATTAAAGAAATATATGAAAATGTTTATGGAGGAGTAATACCAGAGCCAACTCTTAGTTATTATCTTGAGCCTTATGTTATGGCTTGGAATGAAACAACAGAAAAAATAAGAACAGAAACAAATATGTTAACAAATATTACAATAAATTATGGAGAGACAATTGGTTATGGGAATTCTGTTTCTGATTCATCTTTCAGTAAAATACATGAATTAACTATAAACAGCCTTAATCCTGGAACTGTTTATTATTATCAGGTTATTGTGCAGAATATTTCTGATGGAGAAATTTATAAAAATGATTCATTTAAGTCTTCATTTAAAACATTAGATAATTCAAAAACAAGTTTTAGTTTTGCTTTTTTAGGGGATTCAAGAGGTTGTGATGGTATTTGTGCAGAGGTTGGTTGTGATGGTGGGGATTTGGCTTTTGAGAGCATGATTAATGATATAGCTTCTAAAGGAGCTGATTTTGTTATAATTGGAGGAGATGATATTCAGGGAGAAGGATGTTCACAAGAGTCAGATTATAGAACAGGTTGGAAGAATTTTCATGATTTAACTTCTGGTTTAAGAGGAGATTTAAGTATTCCTCTTTTATCTGCAATAGGGAACCATGAATTATATGGAGGCTGGAATTTTGGGCACCAAGCTTATCAAGATTATTGGATAGCTCCTTTAAATGGGGGTGGGGCAACTAATGCTTTTGAGGGGAAAAATAATGAATGGCAAGAAGTATCATATTCTTGGGGATATGGGAATTCATTATTTATATTTGTGAATACAGAAGAAGCAGGAAATGAAGGAGATATAACTGGGAACCAATTTACTTGGTTTGATGAAACTTTACATCAAGAAGGTTATACTCATAAATTTGTTATTGGCCATAGGCCTTTAGTAGCAACAACAAGAGATGATTGTTTGATGGGTTTTAATCCTACACGTTCAGCAATGATTGATGATTTGATGTATAATAAGGAGGTTACAGCAAGTCTTTTTTCACATGAACATGTTTATAATTATAATTCAACACATGATGGAGAAATGATTAATATTATTTCTGGGGGGGCAGGTGCACCATTAAGAGCTTGTGAGACAAGTACAAGTATTCTTGGAGATTGTATAGGACATAATTTTCATTATGTTATTATTAATATAACAAATAATGTAATGAATGGAATTGTTTATAATGATACAGGAGACATTATTGATACTTTTGAAAGGACAATGTGAGTTAGTTTTTAGTTAGGTATTTAAATGATAATTAATGTGATTAAGTATTAAAATAATTTTTAATAAAATGGAAAAACAAAGGGCAGCAGTTTTATTTTCAGGCGGGAAAGATTCATGCTTAGCTTTACATCTGGTTTTGGAAAATAATTATGATGTTAGATATTTGCTTTCTGTTATTCCTGAGAATTTTGATAGTTTTATGTTTCATAAACCTGATTTAAGATTGTTGGGTAAGCAGGCAGAGATGTTAAATTTAGAATTGGTTGTTATGGGGAGTAAAGGAGAAGAAGGCAGAGAATTAGGGGATTTGAAAAAATTAATTGAACAAATCAAAGATGAGATTGAGGTTATTGTTATTGGAGGGATTGCAAGTTCATATCAGGGGAAAAGAATAAAAAAGATTTGTGATGATTTAAATTTAAAGTTTTATGCTCCTTTATGGAATTATAAAAGTGAGGATGTTTGGAAGAAGTTGTTGGGTTTGGGGTTTAAAGTTATTTTGACTAAGATTGCTTGTGAAGGTTTGGGAAAAGAATGGTTAGGGGTTGTTATCGACGAGAAAAAGCTTTTTGAGCTGAAGAGATTAAGCGAGAAGTTTAGATTTAGAATTGATTTTGAAGGAGGAGAAGCAGAAAGTGCTGTGCTTGAAATGCCTGAATTTAAAAAAGATATTAAAATTAAATATAAAATAGAAAGTGAAGGAGAGTATAGATGCTGGATTGATATTAGAAAAATAGAATAATCAAACTTCTTAAAATTTATAAACTATAAAATTAATGATTTATAAGATTTAAAAATCGATAATTATAATTAAAGATAATAAAAGAAAATTAATAAAATGAGTAAACAACAATTAAAAAAACTAAAAAACAATCAAGAAAATACTCTCAAACATATAGGGATTATTCTTGATGGTAACCGAAGATTTGCAAAAAAATTAATGCTACAACCCTGGAAAGGGCATGAATTAGGAGCTGAGAAAATAGAAAAGATATTAGGATGGCTACAAGAAATGGGGATTAAGGAATTTACTTTGTATTGTTTTTCTTTGGAGAATTTTAATCGTCCTAAAAAAGAATTTGATTTTTTAATGAAACTTTTTAAAAAAGAATTCTTAAGATTAAAAAAAGACAAAAGAATTCATGAAAATAAAATAAAAATAAGATTTATAGGCAAAACAAAGTTATTTGATAAAGAGCTTCAAAAGATTATTAAAGAATTAGAAGAAATGACTGAGAATTATTCTGATTATATTATTAATTTTGCTTTGGGTTATGGAGGAAGAGAAGAAATTATTGAAGCAGTAAAAAAATTAGTAAATAGCAGGGAGGAAATTAATGAAAGAAATTTTCAGAAAAATTTATGGCTTGAGAGTGAGCCTGATTTAATAATAAGGACAGGGGGCGAAAGAAGGACAAGTAATTTTCTTCCATGGCAATCTATTTATTCTGAATGGATTTTTCTTGATAAAATGTGGCCTGAATTTGAAAAACAAGATTTAATTAATTGCATTAATGAATTTAAACAAAGACACAGAAGATTTGGGAAATAAACCGAAACATTTAAATATTTCAACGTAATTATGTTTTTACACAAAATGGTAAGCATAACTCTTTCAATTCCAGAACAAATAAAAGATTTAATGAATCAATTTCCAGAGATTAATTGGTCTGGATTAGTTAGAAAAACAATAAGTGAAAAAGCAAAACAACTTGAATTAAAAAAAAGATTACTTTTGCAATTAGAAAATGAAAATGAATTTAATGATTGGGCTGTTCGAATGATTAGAGAGGGGAGAAAAAGTAAAAGATGAAATGTGTTGTTGACACAAATATTTTGTTTAGTTTTTTCTGGGAAAATTCTTTAACTAAAAAACTTTTAATTACTACTAATTTAGAATTAATGTCTCCTGAAATTGCTTTAAAGGAAATTAAAAATTATAAAAATGAGATTATTAAAAAAACTGGAATTTCTGGAATTAATTTTATTAATGAACTTAAAAAATTAAAATTATTAATTGATTTTGTAAAAAAGAAAAGTTATGATAATTTTATTAAAAAATCTATTAAGATTTCTCCTGATAAAAATGATTCTGAATTTTTTGCATTATGTTTTAAGCATTCTTGTTTTTTGTGGAGTAATGATAGAATTTTAAAAAATCAAGAGAAGATTAAAGTTTTATCTACAAAAGAAATTATTGAAATAATGTTTTAAGATAACTTTATTAAGCAATTTTTCTTCATAGTGATAATTAATTGATATCTTATCAAAACAAGAGTTATGAGAGGGATTTAATTATTCATAACAATCTTTGTTTGGAAGATTATTAAAAAATATTAATAAAATGGCAAAAGGAGCTGAATTTCATAGAAAAAAATTAGATAATGGGCTGACTGTTATTTTTGAAAAAAGGAAAATTCCGGTTGTGTCTGTTGTTAGCAGTGTGAAATTTGGAGCTCAATATGAAAATGAGAGCATAAAAGGGGTTTCTCATTTTATTGAACATTTAGTTTTTAAGGGAACTAAAAACAGAACAGTTGCTGAAATTCCTCGGGAAATTGAAAGTAAGGGGGGGATTATCAATGCATTTACTGGAGAGGAGGTTACTGGTTATTGGAATAAACTTCCGAGCAAATATTTTTCTCTTGGTGCAGAGATTAGCAGAGATTTAATTTTAAATCCTTTGTTTGAAGCAAAAGCTTTGGAAAGAGAAAGAAAAGTTGTTTTAGAAGAGATTAAAATGTTTCATGATAATCCTTCAACCCATGTGCTGGAAAAAATAAAAGAAATGCTGTATGAGAAACCTTTTAATATGTCAATTGCAGGGACTGCGAAAACTGTTGTTGGTTTGTCAAGAAAGAAAATTATTAATCTGTTTAATTCAATTTATTCCACTAATAATATGATTTTTGCAGTGGTTGGCGATGCAGATTGGGGTGATGTTTTGGATGAAGCAAGGAAATTTCCAAGGACTGGGAAAAAAATAAATTTTATTCCGATTATTTTTAAGAACGGGCAGGTGATTGAAAAAAGAAAAGGGATTGACCAAGCACATTCGGTTTTGGGTTTTCATGTTCCTAAATTAATTGATAAAAACAGGTATGCTATTGAAATTTTTGATAGTATTTTAGGTGGGGGGATGAGCAGCAGATTGTTTCAGGAAGTCAGAGAAAAAAGAGGGTTGTGTTATGCAATTAAAAGCAGTTTAGAGCAATCTAAAGATTATGCTTATGAAATGATTTATGCAGGCAGTGTTAAAGAAAAAGTTAAGGAGATTAAAAAGATTATTTTAAAAGAAATTAAGAAAATGAAAGATTTACAGAAAAGTGATTTTAATGAGGCTAAAGAAAGATTGATTGGACTGAAACAGATAAGCAAGGAAAAATGTGATTCTACAATGGTTGAGCTGTTACAGGAAGAGATTGGAGGGAATGCAGAAAATTATTATAAATATGAGGATAGAATAAATTCAGTTAAATTAGGAAAGGTTAGAGAATTATCTTTATTAAAAGGATATTCTTTTGTTACATTAGTTCCTGAATAAAAAATCAGAAATTTTGAAATAGCATAATAAAAAAGAAAATTAAAAAATTATTTTTTGTAATTTCTTATTAGTTTGCCTATTCCAATTGCTAATACTGATAATGCAATTAACCAGCTATTTAATGTTGTACCAATATCAACCTTGATTAAAGGCAATATCAATAAAATAGCTATTATAGTTGCAAACCATGCAGTTAGTTTTGCCATTTTACCTCCTTTCTTATTAATATCAAGAAAAACTTGTTTAAATATGTTTTGTTTGAAAAAATAAAAAAAATAAAAATTTTTTAAGGAAAAGGAAATTTATCTTTTACCTGTTTCGTAAATAGCTTTTACTGCAACAACTAAACCAGCTGCTCCTGCAAACATAACTATATTTTCAACTAAAGAGATAAGTATTGAATTAATTGAAGTTATCACGTCTCCAATAACCATAACAGCTGCTGTTCCAACTCCCATTAGTGCAATAATTGCCACTAATAGCTTAACAGTATCTTTTTCAGCTATGTTTAAGAAACCAACTATTAAACCAAGTATAACAAGAATTAATGCTAAATAAGGGATGGTATAAAATCCTTGTATTAGACCAGCAATTACTGCCAATAATAAACCTATAATAAAAGCCCATTTACCAACAGTTCCTAAATTATTTTTCTTTGCCATTTTCACCTCCTTTTTCTAATTTTTAGATTGGTATTTATAGAAAGAAAAAGCTATTTAAATAAGTTTTGATTTTAATTAGTGTGAAAAATGGAAAACTATCAGGGTATTACAGGAAAGAAAAGTAATTTTTTCTCTTTAATATTTTTTGTTTTAGGATTAATAGGGGCATTAGGATTCAGAATGATTTTATTATTAAATAAAATAAACTATTTATTTGCAAGCATTGCTTGGTATACTGCAATTTTCTCTTACTTGTTTTTTTATGGTTATCGTTTATATATTGAGGATAAAAGAAGAAAGATTATAATAAATAATCAATTGAGAGAAAAATTAAATAATAGGGAGTTAAGCAGGGAAGATAGAGATAGAATCAAAACTTTATTAGATTCTATATTAGTCTCTAAGCTTAAATGGAATTTCTTTATTTTATTTATTTTAACTATCCTTGCTTTTATAATGCAGATAATAGTAGATGTTTTTTTTAGGAGTTTAAAATGATGAAGAGATGTTTTATTGCTCTTGATTTGCCTTGTGATGTTATTGATGAAATTAAAAGTATTCAGGGATTAATTAAGAAGAAAAATTTATTTAATGGGAAGTTTACAGAACCAGGAAATTTACATTTGACTTTGAAATTTTTAGGGGAGATTGATGAAGAGAAGGTTAATGAGGTTAAGAATAAATTGAGGGAGATAAAGTTTAATGATTTTGAAATAAGTCTTGGGAATATTGGAGTTTTTTCAAGCAAATATGAAAATTATTTTTGTGTAGTCTGGATTGAGATATTAGGCAAAGGTGTTAGAGATTTACGAAAACAGATTGATGAAAAACTTGCTGGTTTGTTTGAACCTGAAAAAAGATTTATGAGTCATATTACTATTGCGAGGATAAAAAAAGTTTATGACAGACAAGGGTTTTTAGAATATATTAAAAAGATTAAAGTTCCTAAGATTGGATTTAAAGTAGATAAATTTTTTTTAAAGAAAAGCGAATTATTTGAGACAGGACCTGTTTATGAAGATTTGGAAGGGTATTCTGCGTTATAATTTTATTTATATATCTAGATAGTCTTTTGTTATTTTAATGGATGATGTATTAAAACAAGAAGTTCTTGAAAAAATAATTGCCTCTGTTATTGATAATTTTTATTCTAAGAAAAGAACTTGTGGTATTGTTATTGAGGGAGGTACCGAAAATCAAAGACAAAAAGTAGTTTTTGATTTAATTCCAAAAGTTGATGTTTTTGTGTATACCCCTAAACAATGTCCTCCTGAGGGTTCTTATAGATTTAATATAAGTAAATATTTAAGTTAAAATTAGTTCTTAAAAATCTAAAAGCTTTTTAAAATCAAGAGCTTTATTTTTTAAAACATCTGCTAATTCTTCTGTTGTTGCATTTAAAACATTACTTAATGTTTTAAATTTTTTGAGTAATTTTTTTGCTGTGGCCGGACCAATATTTGGAAATGCCTCTAAAACATATTGTTTTTGTTCTGGAATTGTTTTTGGGATTCTTGAATGAAGAGATTGTTGAATTGGTTTTTTTAATTGTTGTTTTGCAAAGGTTATGAGATATTGTGCAGTGTCTTTGTAATTCTGAGTCATGATTATCGGGATTTGATAATTATTTATTATTGAGAGAATAAATCCTCTTATTGCATTCGGATTTAGTTTAGTTTTTGTTTTAAATAATGCAGATGATAAATCTCCTTCGATTATTAGGATTTGTTGAGGGTATTTTTGCATATTTTTTAATTGAGTAATTAATCTTTTACTTAACATAGAAGAAATAAAATCATTTATGGTTTTTCTTTCAATTATTGTTTTGTTAATAAGATAGTCACCTATTTTTAATGATTTTATTTCTGTATTTATTTGATTGTTTGATTTTAATTCTGAAATTACTAAAGAATTTTTTTCATGGACATCTGCGATTATAGTTGGAAGGGGTTTTGATTTGGTTTTTCTTGATGATTTGAATGGGTTTAGGAAGGGCATGATTATTAGTAATGAAAAATTCTTTCATATTCTTTGTGATTCATAAATCTTAAAATAATTCCAATAACTTCAATTTTATTACCTATTAGGCTGTAAAATAATCTCCATCCATTTGGGAGATTATATTTGTAGAGGTTATTTATCCCAAATCTTTTAATCCATTCTTTTGGGATAAGTTTTTGTAAGATTTTAATTCCGCAAACAGGGTCTTCTTGTATATTTCTTAAAGCATTTGAAATATGTTCATAAAAGTTGGGATCTCTTTGTTTTAATTTTTCCAAATCTTTTTTTATTTTTTCATCAGCATATTTGAGAATAGTCATTTTAAATTTTTACATCTAAATTTTTATTTTTTAGGTATTTTTCTATAAGAACTGGATTCCATATCCAAGTAATTGTTCCGTCTTTATTTATGATAATTTTATGCAAGTTTTCTAAGTAATAGAGAATTATTTTAAATGTTCTCCACATCATTTTTTTAGGTAAATTTCTAAATAATTCTATCTGGGTATATTTCCCGCTGTTTTTCTCAATAAATTCTTCTGTCATTAGGACAGTATTTAATCTTGGGGAACTTGCCTCAAAGAGTTTTTTGTTTTTTGTCTTTAGTATCATAATGTATTAATTAATACATTTGAGTTTTTAAGGGTTTTGGTTTTATTCTCCTAATTTCCCCATAAATTTAAAATAAGTTTTCTGCTCTTTTTTAGGTTTTTGAATATGTTATATATCATTAATTATTATTGTTAATGTTTAATATTTAAAGTTTTTGAGAAAAGGAAATTAAGATTTGAAAAGGGTTTGTTGATTTTCTTTTTTCTTTATTTCTAGAGACTTTCTATCATCTAAATCTCTTTTTATACTGCCAATTGCACGATACATTCTTTTTTCTTTTGCTATGGATGCATAATAAAAAATTTCATCGAGGGTTTCTTTTGTTAGAAGAATTATTAGTTTTCCTTTTATAAGACGGGCGGTTCGCCCCCGACGCTGAATTGAACGAATTGCAGACGGGATTGGTTCATAAAAGACTACAGAATTTACTTCTGGGATATCTAAACCTTCTTCTCCAATTGATGTTGCGCAGATTATGTTGGTTTTTCCTTGCCGGAATTCATTCATAATTTCCTGCTGTTGTTTTTGAGAAAGGCCTCCTTCTGCTTTTTTTGCCTGTCCAACAAAAACTTTTGCATTGATATTTAGGATTTGATTTAATTCATAACAGATTTTTGAGACAGTGCCCCGGTATTGTGAAAAGACAATAGTTTTGTTTTTAGGATTTTTTTTGATTAAATCTTCTATGATTGATTTTAGTTCTAATAGTTTTGGATGTTCAATATTTTTTGCAATAAGTTCTTGGGTTTTTATATAAACTTGATTAAAATTAGGATTTTTTGCAATTTGTTTTGCTGCTTTTGATTTGTTTTTGTTTGCTTGGTCAAAAATTGATTTCATATATTCTAATGAAGTGTGCAGAGTTTGGGTTTGTAAAAGTTCTATTAAATGAGAAAGTTTTATTGCCTGTGCACAAGCACTTGCTCCTGCAAAATAATTGAAATTTTTATTTCCTGATGAAATTGCCTTCATAATTCTTCCCTGTACTTCTAAAAGACTGATTTTATTTGCAGGTCTGAAAATGAGTTTTCTATTTTTTAATTCTTTTACTTTCTTTTCATATAAATTTTTAATTAGTTTTGTTATTTCTTTAAATTCTTCTGGAAATTCAAGTTTGATTACTTTGAATTCTAAATCCTGCAAATATTCTTTAACATCATCAGACTCTCTTGTTCTTAATTCAATTGATTCAATACCAAGATTTTCAGCTATTTGGTTTATTGTTTTTTTGTCTGTTCCAGGGCTTGCTGTTAATCCTAAAATTCTTGGATTTTCTGCCTGTTCTTTATATTGCTGGGCAACATAAGTATAAGCATAGTTCTTTAGGCATCTGTGGCATTCATCTTCTATAAGTAAGTTTACCTCATTTAGATTATAGAGATTGTTTTTTAAATCATTACTTATGCATTGGGGTGTTGAAAATATTATGTCTGATGTTTCCCATAATTGTTTTCTTTTGTTTGCAGGGATTTTTCCTGTGAAAAGTGTCAGTTGTGCAAATAATTCTGGCAAATATTTTTGAAAATAATCAAGATGCTGTTCTGCTAACGGGCGAGTTGGAGCTAAGAAAAGGGATTTTGTTCCTGGGCAAGTTTTTTGTCTGTTGATTGTGAGCATTAAAGCAATAAGAGTTTTTCCTATTCCTGTTGGAAGAACTACAAGGCAGTTTTTATTTTTGCAGTTTTCATAAATTTCCTGTTGATATTTTCTTGGCTTTATGGTTGTGAGGACTTTGTTTGGCATTTTTGATTCTCCTTTGATATTATACTTATTAATATCTTATTAAGATTTAGGTTATGAAGAAAGATTAAATCAAAATAATAATTAATGAAACTGCATAAATTATTGCAAGAATTATCCAATTGATAAAACTTCCGAAGAAAAGTTTTGCACCGTCGAGTTGGCTGATTGGAACGAGATTCCAGATTCCATAATAAATTGAATATTTCATTAATTCTGGCTGTTTGAGTAATGATGCAATTATTGCTAATAATATCAATGCCCAAAATCCCCAGGCAGATGTGAATGCAATATCTGATTCATTTATTTCTGTGTATCTATTAGAACCTGTTCTTTTTAATGCACGTTTTTTTGAAAGATTTTGTGCGTCAAATTGAAGAAGAGAAAATGGTTTTATTAATCCTAATGAAAGTATTGAAAGAAAGAAAGGAAGGATTAATCCTATTGGAAATGGTTTTTTGAAATGAGCTCTTTTAGTCCACCACAATTGTTTGAACTCCCAGATTTTGTGTTCTATTTTTATATTGTAAAGACCTGAGCTTATTTTTTTTGCGAAAACACTTGTAAGAATTATTATTGCTGCCCAGAGAAATCCAATTAATGAAAGTTTTAATTCCTGTGAGATTTCAATTATAAATCCTGCAATTAAAACTGCGATGATTATCCAGGCAATTTCTTTTTTGTTAAACATCTTTTAATTAAGAATTTTATTTATATAAAGTTAATGTTATGTTATTAATTCTCTTAAATAAAAACTTAATCTTTAGTAGAACAAGGGTATATTTTGATTAGATATTTATATTTAATAATTTTATAAAATATTAGGGTAAATTTTGGTAGCTCAAGCTTTGTTTTTGAAAAACCATGGATATAAGAATCTTTAATTTTTGGGGTTATTAATATGAAAACTTGAATTTTAATAACATTATGATATTCTTTAAGTATACTTTTCTGTTACAGAAAAGTATTTAAATGAAATTTGATTTTGTTATATATGTTAAAAATAAAAAAAGTAAGTGAGACAATTGGCAGAAAGGTTTATACAGATACAGGAGATTATTTTGGGGAGATTGAAGAGGCTAATTTGATTGAAAATAAAATTGATTCTTGGAGAATTAGGGTTGCTAATTCAATGGGGAATTTTCTTGGAGGTGCAAGAGGGGTGATAATTCCACATCAGTTTGTGAAAGCTGTTGGGGATGTTGTGCTTGTGAGCAGAGCAAATCTTCCTTTAGAAGAAGGTGATGAAACTATTGAGGAGACAGTGGATTTATCTGGAAGTGAAAGTTCTGACGAAACTGCAGAAGTCACCATAGTATAAAATGACTGCTCCAATTTTTGTTTCTGCATTTTTCATAGATTATATTTTGCCATTTGTATTAGTGTTTACTTTAATTTTTGCAATTTTAGAAAAGACACAGTTACTTGGCGAGGGCAAGAAACAAATTAATGCAATTATGGGTTTGGTTATTGGGATAATTTTAATTGCTTTTCCTTTTGCAAGAAATATTGTTGTTCAGTTAATGCCTTTTTTAGTAGTGGTTGCGGTGGTTTTATTTGTTTTTATGCTATTGTATGGTTTTATGGGAAGAAAAAAGAATGAAGAGATTTTAAGTAATGGTTTGAAAATTACTTTAGGGATTATTATTGGGTTGGCGCTTGTAACTGCTATTTTATTTATTTCAGGATATTGGGATGCTGTTTATGATTTGATGTTTGGAGGTGAAGGAGCAGGGCAGATTTGGATTAATATTTTATTGATTGGGGTGATGGTTGGAGCAATTATTTCTGTTCTTAAAGGAGAAGAAAAAGAAAAAACTTAACGAAACATATATAAATTAAAAAAGAGTTGAGATAATATAGTAAGGAGATTAAAATTTAGAGAGATAAAAACTTAAATAAAAATGGTTTATGCAAATACTGTTACAAATATTTTGAATACTTGGGCTGACATAGGTGTTTTTGCTTATATACTTCCTTTTTTAATGATTTTTGCATTAGTTTATGGAATTTTAAGTGAGAGTAAGATTTTAGGCAAGAATAAAGCAGTGCATGCAACTATTGCATTGGCTGTTGGTTTATTAGCTTTGCAGTTTGATTATGTTGCGAATTTTTTTGCAACAATATTTCCTTATGCTGGAATTGGAATTGCTGTTTTATTAGTTGCTTTAATTTTAATGGGGATATTAACTGATGGGGGGGATACAAGCAAATGGATTTTTTTTGGAATAGGTGCTTTGATATTTATTGTTGTAATGCTTTATACTGTTTGGGATTTTAGTTGGTTTGGAGGATATGTTGGAGAAGATTGGGTTCCTTGGATTATTCTTGTAGTAGTTATTGGAGGAATAATTACTGGGATTATTCTTGGGACTAAAAATAAGGATGATAGTGGGACAACTATTCATCATTAAAATTATGAAAAATGGCACTTGATATATCTGGATTGAATTTTTTTATGCCTATATTTAGTTTTCTTTTTGTTTTTGTAGTTGTTTATGCTTTGCTTTTTAAAACAAAAGTTCTTGGAGAAAATCAATTTGTTCTTTCTTTAATTAGTTTTATTGTTGCGATTATTTTTATGAGTTTTTCTTCTTTGGAGTTGTATGTTCAGACAATCTTGCCGTGGTTTGTTGTTTTAGCTGTTGTTGTTTTTTTAGTGCTATTGATTGCTGGTTTGTCAACTAAAAGTTTGGATAAAATGATGACTCCTACATTTGCCTGGATTGTTGTTGGTGTTTTGATTGTTATTTTTTTAATTGCTGCTGTGAAAGTTTTTAATCCTGTTTTTCATCCTGATTTGGTGATTACTTCTGGACAGGGGACAAGCATGATTGAGCAATTAAGAGGATATGCAAGTGGAGGGGTTGTTGGAAGTATTTTGCTGTTGGTGATTGCAGGGATTGTTGCTTGGGTTGTTACAAAGAAATAAATTTCTTATAAATTTTTTTGTATTTATAACTTATTAAAATATTAGTTTGGAAGATGAGGTGATTAAACTTTGAGATTGAGTAACTTAAGCAAACTCTTTTGCATACTTTTAATTTTTGTAAGATATTGAGATTTCATAAAGATGTTATGCTTGGAAGGGGAGTTTATGTACTAAATCAACTCATCAATAGAACTTAATAATTTAAAGGATAGATATTTTAAAATATAACAATCTTTATTAAATCTTTTTATTTTTATATTATATGAAAAAAGTGATTGCTGGTTTGGCTGGAATTGTTTAGTTGTGTTAATATTTTTGGTTGTCAAAAAATAAGCATTACACATGAAGAGTCAGTAAAAATAAACAATCTTTCTACTGAGATAAAAGAGATAATTGGGAAAGATAATAAAGGAAATTATATTATCAGGTCAAATGATTATTATACTATTAACCCAATAGGTAAAGAAAATATGCTGCAGATTACCCGAGGTGGAGAAAGAGGCACGGCAATAATAACTTTCTATGATTCAAATTCTGATGGGACTCGTGATACAAGAGAAGTTCGTATTATTCCTCGTAATCCTCCTATAATTATAATTCCTTCTATGCCTGATCCAAATGAAAAATTCACCCCTTATGAAAAATCTTTTAGAGAAAATAAAAAAAGATTAAATCCTGGATTAATTGTTTATGATAATTGATTAGAATTATATACTTTGTCAGAAGTAATTATTGATTTATCTTAGATAATCTTCAAAATTTGGTTTTTGTTTTTTAGATTTTTCTGTTTTTGGCTTTGGTCTTGAAGGTTTTTTTTGGGTCCCTGTTATTTTTTGAAGTTCTCGTATGTTGTCGGTTAAAGGATTAAGAATTTTAGAAAAAGAATCTTGGGTTGTGTGCATTTCTTCTGCTATGTTTTTAATGTCTTTTCCATATTCTCCAACTTTTCCTATGATTGCTGTCTGCAGTTGATTTAATGCATCTTCTGTTTTTGATAATCTCTGGTTTATTTTTTCAATTTCTAATGTTAGTTCTTGTTTAAATTTTGTGAAAGAAGAGATTTGTTTTTTTAGTCCATTTGTTTTTTCATCCACAATCTGTTCTGCGATTTCATTTATTGTTTCAATATCTGCGGTTTCTTGTGGCTGATATTCTTGATATTGGGGTGGTTCTTGTGTTTCCTGAATTTCTTGGACAGGCATTTGAGAGGGCTGGAAAGAAGGGGGAATTTCCTGTGTTTGTTGAGGTTGCTGTGGAAAAGCTTGTGCAGGTTGCTGCTGCATTATGCTTGGTTGCATTTGTGCTTCTTGAATTGGAGGTTGCTGAATTTCAGAAGTTACAGGAGGCATTTGTGGCGGCTGCATTATTGTGTTTTGTTCATTTAATGTAGATTTAATTTTTGACTGGGATAATGCTTCATTAATTTCTTTAGGTGAAACCCCCTCTTGTTTTAATGAATCTGCAATTTGAGATTCTGTTTGTCCTTGCTGTTTTAACTGCATTATTTTTTCTAAAATTGCCATCTTTTTATTTAGTTTTTTATGGTTTTAAATTTTGCTTTTTGATTTCTTTTTTTATAATATCCTGAACATCTTTGATTCTTGCAAATTCTAATGGCTGG
This sequence comes from Candidatus Dojkabacteria bacterium, assembly GCA_017610445.1. Classification (GTDB taxonomy): domain Archaea; phylum Nanobdellota; class Nanobdellia; order Pacearchaeales; family GW2011-AR1; genus ARS1285. The sequence continues at coordinate 30,276 of JAFCCB010000001.1, read as the reverse complement.
AACATTTTCATCTGTCTTTGCAGGATTTCTAATTCTGGTTTTTTTGCAAAGTTTGGCAGTTCATTAATTATTCTTGCTAAGAGTTGTTTTAGAGAGTGGGTTTCAAAATCTATTTTTTTTAAATGTTTTTTTGTTTCAAAATCCTGTTTTAGAAAATCTTCTTTAGTTGAAATTAAATTTTCTCCAATTAATAAAAGCCGGTCTTTGATTAATCTTTGTTTTTCTTCCACTTCATTTAATCGAGTGCTGAATTCAGATAAAAGCGCGTTTATGGAATCTTGGGGCTGGGGTTGAATGTCCATTTTATCTCTTTTAAAATATTAAGGAAGAAGGGTTTAAAATTGTTGCGTTGCATACATAATTTTAATAAGGATATTATTTTATTTATTAGAGTGTTTAGGCTATGTGTAAAAGATTAGTGTTTAATCTTTAATTTTTTAAGTAATGTTTCTGCAGTCCCTATGTAATACAAGACCTTTTGCATTACTCTCCCTTTAATTAACTTATTCTCAACAACATAATAATAGATTTTACTTCCAATCTTCTTTTTTCTAATGAATGCCATAGTGTTTACAAGACTATTTATTCTATAAATGTATTCTTAGGCACCATATTATATAAGTTTTATGGTGTTCTTATATAGTATAATCAAATATAGAAAAACATAACCATTATGGGCACCATAAATAGTTATGAAAAAGAAAAAGAGGTATCTTAGAGATGAGGCACCATATAACAAAGTTTAAGATAATGGGTTCTTAAACTTCCTTGACTTTGTCAAATATCTCGAATTTAAAGTTTGTAAAACTAAAAGGATGAGAAGAATTATAACTTGCCTTTTAGTGTGGCATAAATTTCCAAACTTATCTGTAAGAAGAGCCAGAAATTTATTAAAACTCTTCAAAAAAACAAAACTCATAAGTGTTAAAATTCCCTGCTTCAAAACATTATGTAATTATAGAGGAGACAACTCCCTTCAAGAAGTTCTTGATTTGTTGATAGAAGAGAGTTCTAAACCATTAGCAATTATCGAGAAAGATTTTGCTACAGACTCAACTGGAATAAGGACTAAGTTATTCTCAACTTGGTATAGCTTGAGAATTAATAAAAGAATAAGAAAGAGAGATCATTTAACAGTTCATACTTCAATTAGTGTTAAGAGCAAAATAGTAACTGCTCTTAATGTAGAAATAAAAAGGGTAAAGATAATATTATTTTTAGAGAACATATTAATAAAACAGCAAGGAATTTTCAGAGAACATATTAATAAAACAGCAAGGAATTTTCAGATTGATGAATGGAGTGGAGATGGAATGTATTGGGCTAAAGCAAATTGTGAAAAGGTTTTAGAAGTAGGGGCTAAACCTTACTTCAAATGCAAGAAGAGTTGGAACGGAAAGCAAAGCGGAATTCCTTCTTGGAAAGAGATGAATCAAGAATCAAAAGATAACCTTGAAGAATATAATAAACATTATCACAAAAGAAGCAATGTTGAAACATCTAATCAAATGAAAAAGATGCTACATGGAGATAAAGTTTATTCTAAACTAAAATCTGCTAGAACAAATGAAGAAACTTTAAGATGGATTAATCATAATATTAATGTTCTTAATAGAGCGAAGTATGAATGGAAAATAATTTCTAAAGGGATGGTTTAAGAATTACACATAGCCGTGTGTTTGATAAAGTTTATAAACGGTTAATTATAGGGATAATTACCTAAAAAGGGAAGGAGAGTTCTGATGATAGGTAAAGATGGAAGAAAAAATAATAGCAAGGGATTTTAATGGAGAACCTTTGAAAGTTGGGTTTTATCAACAAGCAGGGAATTTAGATTATGGAATTCCTCCCAAAAATATTTTTATTCAAAATCCTTTAGTAATGAAGAAAACTGATTGTTATGGCAATTCTTATTATTTTGATGTATTTGATTTTTTAGGAGACAAGATAAAGAAAAGAAAAGTATGGGTGAATCAAAATTCAAAATTTCTTCATCGTACTGATTTGATTCCTTTTAAGGCAGAAACTGTAAAACTTTATATAAAAAAATTCAAAGATAGTGCAGAAAAATATATAGAAAGAGCAAATTGGATTGAGAGTAGATTAGAACAATTAACTTATTCAACCCTAACAATAAAAAGGAAAGAGAGTTCTTGATTGATGAATATGGGAAAACAAACTAAACAAAAATATAGATATTATGTAGTTAACAGAAAAGGAAGAAAAGGCTTTGATGGTGTAAAAAGAAAAGCACTAGAGAAACTTGAACAGGAACTAGGGAAAGATGATATTATTATTGGAATTCCAGAAAGTATAGCACAACATCACCAAGAGGTTCTGCAACCTTTCTCTAAGGTTTACTCAACAGAATTTGGGAAGCATGAACTTATAAAAACTTTTGACTTCGAGTTATTGGGGGGGCATGAACGTTTGCGTCAAAGATATAAGCAAGAAGAAGCTACAGTTCATATTACGAGCAGGATTATGTAGATTGATTTTTTAATATTTAAATCACAATTAACTTTTAATATGGTGATGTTTTGTTAGTTATAGGTGAAAAGGGGAAGATGTTATTTAAACCAGGGACGCAACTTTATGCATATGAGATAGTCAGAGAAGCAGAAAATCAGGTTATGTATGTCAATTATTTAGGTGCTACTTTTGTTCCTAATCTTGCTGAAAACAGAGAGGTGATGAACCGAACAATTGATTTGCTAATTGGGGCTCCGAATATATCTCGGATTGTTTTTGTTCAGCAGAGAAATTACAATTATGATTTTTCTCAAGTTTTTTTATTACAGGAGATTGCAAATCTTTATGTTTTTTTGACAAAGCAGGAGAAAATTCTTTCACCTTTAAAATTGTCTATTTCTAATTCGCAGTATTTGTCGCAGAGATACAATGATATTAGTTATCTTTTAATGACTTTGAAGAGAGATCCTGTTGCCTGTTATTTTGAACTGCAGAGATTTTTAGATGCAGAGAAAGTGAATTTGGGAAATACTCCTGATGAAGTTAGGTTTGACCAGGCGAGTTATGTTAGAATGTTAGAGAAGTTTTATTCTCTTTTAGAGAGCACAAAACTGATTAAAGAAGCTAAGAAATTTTTTAAGGATTATTCTTTTGGTGATAGGGATATTTATTATCATTTTTTTAGAGCAGATATAATTCCTAATTTTACTTTTACACGACTAGCAGCAAGTCTGCCTGAGGGGGCGGAGATTATTGAACAGTATGAGATTGGAGAGGGTTATGATAAGTCTGTTGTTACAATTTTGAAAAAACCTGAGGATACAAAATATATTTATCATTTAATGCCTTCTGAATATTCTTTAGATGAGGGCAAGCAGAATCTTTTAAATTTGGCAAGAAATGTTTTGATTGAGCATCAGCCGAAAGCAGAGGAATTTACAGACCCTGAAAAAACAAGGCAGGTTTTTTTTAATATTTCAAGAGATTTAGTCAGGGAGTTAAGTGAGAGCAAAGGAGTTAAATTAGATTATGATGAACTGAATAAATTAAGTGCAATTTTAGTAAGGCATACAATTGGTTTTGGTTTGATTGAAGTTTTGCTTCAAGACAGGAATCTGCAGGATATTGTTTTGAATGCTCCGATTTCACTTAATCCTGTTTATCTTAAACATAGTAAGTTTGGAGAGTGTTCTACAAATATTATTCCGAGCAAAGAAGATGCTGATTCATGGGCTGCAAAATTTAGAATGATTTCTGGACGGCCTTTAGATGAGGCAAATCCTATTTTGGATACTGATTTAGGTTTAGGAAAGATTAAAGCAAGAATTGCAGTTATTCAACAACCACTTTCTCCTAATGGGCTTGCTTATGCAATCAGGAGGCATAGAGAAGAGCCATGGACCTTGCCTTTATTTGTTAAAAATAAAATGATGAATAGTTTTTCTGCTGGTTTAATGAGTTTTTTAGTTGATGGTGCGAGAACTATTCTTGTGGCAGGGACCAGGTCAAGTGGAAAAACATCAGTTTTAGGCAGTTTAATGTTAGAGATAATGCCAAAATATAGGGTAATTGTCTTGGAGGATACAAGAGAACTTCCAATAGATTCATTAAGAAAACTAAAATATGATATTCTTGGAATGAAAGTAAGAAGTGCTCTATTAAAAACAAGCAATGAGATAGGCGCTGATGAAGGGATTAGAACTTCGCTGAGATTAGGGGATTCTTGCTTGATTGTTGGTGAGGTTAGAAGTTTAGAAGCAAAAGCACTTTATGAAGCAATGAGGGTTGGGGCATTAGCAAATGTTGTTGCAGGAACAATTCATGGTGCAAGCCCTTATGGTGTTTTTGACAGAGTTGTTAATGATTTAGGGGTTCCTGTTACTTCTTTTAAGGCGACTGATTGTATTATTATTGCTAATCCTGTTAAGACGCCTGATGGAATGAGCAGTATGAAAAGAGTTATTCAATTAGCAGAAGTTAGAAAGCACTGGACTAAAGACCCTGAAGAAGAGAAAGGTTTTGTTGATTTGCTGAAATACAATGTTAAGAAAGATGAGTTAGAGCCAAGTGATGAGCTGATTAATGGAGATTCAGAAATTATTAAGGCGATTGCTGGGGGGGTGAAGGGGTGGGCTGGGAATTGGGATGCTGTTTATGATAATATTTTATTGAGAGCTAAAATAAAACAGGAGATTGTTGATGTTGCTGAAAAAACTAAGATGCCCAAAATTTTAGAGTCTAAATTTAATGCCTTGAATAATAATATGTTTCATCAGTTTTCTCAGCAGGTCCAGGAAGAGATTGGTTTGCCTGTTGGAGACAGAGTTTTTTCTTTGTGGCAGAAATGGCTGAAAAAGCAGATTAAAGGAAAGAAGATATAAAATGAAAATACATAAAACACAACATAAAAAAACAGGGGAGAGTGATATTGAGGAAACTTATCATGCAGAGTATGAGAAAGGGGAAAAAGCCTTTCTTGAAGGTATTGGATACTCTAGAATAATGGAGGAAGGAGGTACACCTTTTGAATCATTGATAATTGAAACTGTTAATGGAGTTGTTCATATTAAAAAATCAAAACCTTATGAATTAAAAGGTGTTAAAAAGTTTTTGTGTAAATATGTCCCTAAACTTGCTGGCAAGGTTGGTATTAAGGAAGATTTGGGTTTTGAAGTTTATCCTAACCCTGAAAGTGCTAAAAAAATTTATAAGTCCTTAGATGATTTAACAAAAAAAGCAATGTCTGAATTGCCTGCGCATATTACTAAGATGTTGAAATTGTTTTTTGTTGTTTAAACAAATCTTTTTATAGTATAAATTTTAAAATAAGATATTTTTAATTCAAAGATTAGCAGAATTTTTATTGGGTTTAGGTTGGGATAGGGAAAAAAGAAGTATTATAATCTTAATAAAAGTAAAAGTGAATTGGGATTGGTTTTATAGGAATTTTATTAATTAGTATATTTTACCTTAGTAATATTTTTAAATTAAAAGTTTTTGTTTGATTTATGAAATATATTGGATGGGAAAAAAGAGAGGCTCCTAGAAAACAAGAAAGTCTTCCTTTGGAAGATAGAGATAAAATAATTGAAATTTATGTTTTTAATAATCCTAAAATTAGAAAATATGATGGGAATGTGATTGGTTTAGGAGCTTTAGGGAATGATTGTGTTTTTTATGAGATTAGAGAAAATGTTTTAAAGAAAAAAAATACAGGAGCTGGAATGAGCAAGGGATTTCAAAAAGATTGTTTTTGTGAAGTTAATGGGGATATTAAAAGATTATCTGAAAAAATAGGTGTAGATAGAAAACATTTGGAAAAAATAATTTCTTTTATTTAACATTAAGTTTATTAATTATTGTTTTTTAAGAATAATATAAAAAGAGCTGAAAATGGTAGATAAAGATGTAAAAGATATTTTGAAAAAATATTCGCGGAAAATTGAGCAGGAGGTTCATGGCTTTGATACTGGCGAGCAAAATTCTGTTCAGGATGTTGCATCTTCAAAAGAGTTTGTGCAGTTTAAGCAGGATATGATGCCTGAACTATCAAGATATGAAAGATGGGTTAAGAGTCTGGGAAATTTTATCAAGATAAAATTAGCGCTGAAGGACGAGCAGAAAATTTCCAAGCAACTAAATATTGCTCATTTAGATGTTAGTCCAGGAGGGGTTGTTGGTTTGGCTATTATGAATTTCTTAGGGATTTTTTTTATTGGAGTTTTAATCAGTGTTGCTATTTGGCTTTTTGGTTTTGGTTTTCCAGCATTATTTTTATTTTTGATGCTTATTACATCATTTTTTTTGTTTTATTATTTTTATTCAATGCCTTCTAGGCTGGCAGTTAAATGGAGATTAAAAGCAGGAAGCCAGATGGTTCCTGCTGTTCTTTACACTGTTGTTTATATGAGACATACAAGTAATTTAGAGAGGGCAATTAGTTTTGTCAGCAATCATATAGAACCGCCTCTTGCACTTGATTTTAAAAAAGTTTTATGGGATGTGGAGACAGGAAAGTATAGCTCGATTAAAGACAGTTTGGATGTTTATCTTGATTCTTGGAGAGAATACAGCATAGAGTTTGTTGAAAGTTTTCATTTGATTGAATCAAGTTTGTATGAGCCTAGCGAGGAAAGAAGGATTCAGATTTTAGAAAGAGCTCTGAAAGTTATTTTGGATGGAGTTTATGATAAGATGTTGAAATATACTCATACAATTAAGTCACCTTTAACTAATTTATATATGCTTGGGATTGTTCTTCCTACTTTGGGTTTGGCTTTGCTTCCTTTAGCGTCTACTCTTCTTGGTGGGATTATTAAATGGACACATATTTTTGTTATCTTTAATTTGATAATTCCTTTTTTTGTTTTTTATCTTACGACTAATATAATGCTGAAACGTCCTGGAGGGTATGGGGAAAGCAGTTTATTAGAAAAAAATCCGCTTTATTATCAGTATGTTTCTAAAACTCCTTATTATAAGGCTCTTTTAATTTGTCTTCCTTTTTTGTTGTTAGGTTTGCTTCCTTTATTTTATTCATATATTGGATTGGGTGATTTTGCCTTAGCTGATATTGGGCTGGGGATTTTTGGCAAGGGGAATTTTTTTGGCTTTGTTGACGGTAATGGGCCTTTTGGAATTGGGGCATTAATTTTGAGTTTGTTTATTCCGTTTTCAATTGCAATGTTTTTTGCATTAAGTTTTTCATTGAAAACAAAACAATTAATTAAAACTCGTGAACAGTCAAAGGATTTAGAGAAAGAGTTTAATAATTCTCTGTTTGCATTGGCGAATAGATTAGGAGATGGCACTCCTGCTGAAATTGCTTTTGCAAAAGTTGCTGAGTCTTCTAAGGGGCAGAAAACTGAGAATTTTTTTAAAATAGTCAGCACAAATATTCAAGCAATGGGAATGAGTTTGGAAGATGCTATTTTTAATCCTAAAAGAGGTGCTTTGATTTATTATCCTTCAAATTTAATTGCAACAAGTATGAGGATTTTGATTGAGAGTGTTAAAAAAGGATTGAAAATTGCTGCTCATAGTTTGCTGAGTATTTCAGAATATGTCAGGAATATACAGAAGATTAATCAAAGATTGAAAGATTTGCTTGCAGATGTTATTAGTGATATGAAGAGTAATATGTGTTTTTTAGCTCCATTGCTTGCTGGAATTGTTGTTGGATTAGCAAGTATGATTACTGGAATTTTAGGGCAGTTAAAAGAGATGGTGGTTTCTGGTGGTGCAGAAACTGCAATTGCTGGTTTTGGAAGTGTAGGAAATATTACTGAGATATTTGATATTGCAAAAATGGTTCCTCCTTATTTTATGCAGATTGCGATTGGGATTTATATTATTCAAATAATTTTCATTTTAACTTCAACCTTAGTTGTTGTTGATTCTGGGGAGGACAGGCTAAAGAAAACTTATGAAATTTCAAAGAATTTAATTAAAGGAAGTGTTTTATATTTAATTACTGCTTTAATTTCAATACTTGCCTTGTCTTTATTAACTGGTGTTGCTTTAGGCGGGCTAGTGAGTTAGTTGATTAAATCTTGGAGTGTATTTTACTAATGCTTTTTTTAACTGATGGTATACTGGGAAGTCTTTGAAATGTTGTTTAGCATATTCTGTTGAAGATTTTAATTCTAAATAAGCTTTTTTAAATATACTATTATCTGGATTTTCTATTTTTGTCATTCTGTCATTTGGATCTTTATAATCTTTTAAAGGCATATGTAGTATATTATTTATTAGTTAATATAAATGTTTTGGTGGGTTGGCGTTGTCATGGGTTTAAAAATTCCCTATGTAAATTTTAAAAAAATAGAAAATTTTATGTGTAAAAAAATCCATTCCAGACAGAGCCGGCGGGTTTATTAATATTTATTTAATATGATAGTTGTTTTTGTTAATATCTATTAAATTTTAATTTATTGGTTTTTTAATAATTGGTTTTTTGGTGATTTAATAAGATTTATAAGTTTGTTAATTATTAATTAATTATGGATAAAAAAAGTAAAAATAAAAAAGGGGTTGCTATTGAAAGTTTGGTTTGGTGGGTAATTGCAATTGCTGTGCTGGTGATTATGATTGTTTTAGCAGTTTTGTTGAAAGGCAAGTTAGGAGGTATTGGAGATTATCTGAAAAATTTATTTAGATTTAGATAAATAATAAAGAGCAAAAAATTGGGTAAAAAATCTGAGATGTTGAAAGCACAGAGGAGATTAAAACTTTATTGAAAATAAAAAATGGAATTGACAATAAATAATTTGATTAAGATGGTGATTGCTTCAGTGGTTATTGTTGTGGTTATTTTGGGTGTTTATTTTTCAATGAAGGCATATGTTATTCCTTATTTTTCTGGGATAAGTTTTGAAGAGCCGAAGATAGATATTAATACTCAATTTAGCAAGGAATTGATACAAGAAAAGAATTTAATTGGTAGGGTTGATGAAAATAGTTTTTTTATTTCTGAAAAAGAGGGCAGGACTAAAATTTATTTTAAGAAGGATAAGATTTATTTGGAAAAATATGGTTTGTTTGGTTTGGATGAATTAAAGTTTGATGAAGAGATTGGAGAGTTAGATAATGAAGGGAAAATTAGTATTTATTATGGTGTTGAAGGAAGTGAGGGTTTGAATAGTGCTTATAAATATGGAAAGGAGATTTACAAAATAAAATGAAAGCAAACTTTCTTAGAAAGACAAGTTTGAACAAAGAAATAACTTTTCTGAGAAAAGTTAAATCAAAAGCAGGCAGGGATAAAAGAGGATTTTTATTAGGGGAATATACCTTGAAAATAATAATTGCTGTTTTGAGTATTATTTTACTGCTGTATCTTTTGTTTATTTTTTATTCAAGTTTTACAGAAAAACAGAATTTTAAAAGAGCAGAGTCAACCCTTGGAAGTTTGGATGAAAAAATGATTGATGCAAAATCAGGAGAAATTAGTCTGCCTTTATTAGAACCAAATGGTTGGAGATTAATAAGTTATTCTGGAATAGAAAAGCCAGATGCATGCACTGAAAATTGTATTTGTTTATGTGAAGCTGTTGAAACAGGTAAATGGAAAAAAGGTCTGATTTGGGCAGATACTCAAATAGAAAAATGCGAGACAAGAGGAGTTTGCAAGAATTTTGATGAGAAAATTAATGAGTTTAATATTAAAATAAGGACTGATGTTAATATTAAATATGATAATGGTTATATTATTGAGGAGAAAAATGAAGAATAACCAATAACCTAATAAAATAAATATTAATATCCTTATAAAATTTTAAGCTGTGAAGAATAGAAAAGCAAGCTTAGAATCAGATATTAATTAATAATAAAAAAATAATAAAATGAAAAAAATAAATAAAAAAGCTGTTATGGAAAATTTGATGAAAATTATTTTGTGGATTATTTTTTTTGGCATAGCTTTATTAGGTTTGTATTTTTTATTTAAAAGATTTGGAGTGAGTTAATGATAATAATATTTATTAACTTAACAAAATATTAAGGTATGGAATAAAAAAATTAAAATATAAGAACTTATTACTTTAAATTAAAATAAAAAAAGATACTAATAAAAAATAATAAATTAAAAAAATGAAAACAAAAAAAGGGGAATTGACATCTAAGCAGTTAATTACAATCATAATTTTGATTATCAGTTTTGTGATTATTTTAGGTTTCTTTTTTATGCTGCATTTGAAATCAACTATTGATAAAGAGAGCTGTAGAAATTCTGTAATAATGCGAGGGGCTTTGCCTGCTGGAAAAGATATGGTTCAATTAAAATGCAAGACGCAAGATGTTTGTTTAAGTATGGGTGGAGGTTGTGATGTTAGCAGAAAAGATATGGTTATAATAAAAGTTGATAATGAAAATGAATTAATTGAAGAGATGGCTGGTTTGCTGTATGATTGCTGGTGGATGATGGGTGAAGGAAAAGTTGATTACATGTCTTCTGGGATGGGCATTAGTGAAGCTTATTGTTCTATTTGTGATAAGATTTATTTTGACTCTGAAATTCAAAAAAAATATCCTGAAGGAATTTCTTATTTAAAAATTTATGATTTTATGAAAACAAATAAAATTCCTAATAAAGATGAGACATATATATTTAATATTTATGGAATGAATTCTTTGGAGAGTGTTAGGCAGGCAATTTTAGATAAAGGGAAATATGATATTTATGATTATAAAATAAATTCTTCTAAGGAATATGTTGTTATAACTTCAATAATTAAAAAAGGTTGGAGTAAAGGATGGACTATTCCTGCTGGTATTCTTGCTGTTGGTGGAGCTGGGGCTGCTGCAGGTTTTGAAGGTGCTAAAATTGGAACAGTTATTTCTCCAGGATTAGGAACTGCTATTGGGGCAGGAGTTGGAACAGTTGCAGGAGTTATTGGAGGAATTTGGACTAGTTCTGCAACAGAAGATACTCAACAGACAGCACCAAGATACTTAGAATTTAATGGCAAGGAATTAGAGGCGCTTGATTGCAAAGAATATGTTTCAGAAATTTAGGGGGATTATTTAGTTGAAAACTAAAAATTAATAAAAAAAAGGGTAACTCTTTAAAACTAAAAAATATGTTATGAGAAACTTAAATTTTTTTTGGGATATTGAGATAATAAAATGATGAAAAATAAAAAAGCAAATATTTTACATGAGCAGATTATTTTTATTATTTTGAATGTTGTGTTTTTTTCAGTTATGATTGTGTTTATTTATCTGCAGAGTTCTTCAACGTCTTTGATAGAAGAGGGAACTGCCAAGCAGATTGCTTTGTTGATTGATAGTTCAAAACCTGGAACAGAAATTCAAATTAATCTGCAGGATTTTTTTAAAAAAGCAGGAGAGAATGAGGTTGCTAAGGAAAAAAGCATAGAGATTGATAATGAAAAAAATTTGGTTGTTGCTAAAGCAGGCGCTGATAGTTTTTATGATTATGGTTATTTTAATGATGTTAATGTTGAATATAAATTTGAAGAAGATTATTTGGTTTTGGTTGTAAAATGAAAAGGAGGATAAAATAATAAAACTGATATCTTATAAAAAGTTAAGGGATGAAGAACAGAGCTAAGACAACCAATGGTTTTCTTATGCATCAACTTTCCTTTAAAAGTGTTCATCAACACAACTTAAAAATTTAATAGATATTAAATAAAAATTAAGAACAAAAAAGATGATAAAAAATAAAAAAGCAGGTGAGAGAGTATTAAGCATTTATCTTTTTATAATTTATATTATTGTTGCGATTGGAATTGTCTCAGGAGTTTTGCTGGTTTATGGCTCTGGATTAGATGTAAGAGAGGCAGAGGCAGGGATTTTAAGCGACAGGGTTATTGATTGTTTGACAGAGCAGGGAGTGTTAAATGAAAGTGTTTTTGACAAGAATTTTAATTTATTAGAATTTTGCAATTTTGATTTTTCAGAAGAAGAGTATGGTGTGGGAATTGAATTATCTGATTTTAATTCTGGCGAAAAATTGAAAGAAAACATGGATTTTGGAAGAAATGATTTTTTGGAATTTTGTGGATTAAAGGGTGATAAAATTCCGAAGTGCAGTGAAAAAGAGGTTTATGTTTTGAGAGAGGAAGAATTATCTAAAGAACAGGATTTTTCTGAGGGGTTGTTTGTTACAGACCCTGATAGTGTGAGCACAGAACAGAATAGTGAAGATTCTTTAAAACAGGAAAAGATTATATTAAAAGTTATTGGTGCTGTTGGGAAGGTGAAGAAAAATGTTTAGACAAAAAAAAGCTGCAATCGGCGCTACAATGACATGGGTTGTTGCAACAATAATTATTTTATTTGCGGTTATTTTGTTTGTTACTGCTTCTTATGGGATTGCAAAAGAAAGAGGTGTTTTAGATTTTTCAGGCAAAGAGATTTCAAATATTAATGCTGAGCAGAGTTTATTGGCTTTGCTTCAGACAGAAATTAATGGCATGGAAGTTAGAGGTTATGTTTCACAGGGGAGATATCCTGAGATTAAAAAAGATGTTGATTTTATTTTAGATAATCTAGAACTTGATGATTTAAGGGCAGAAGTTTATGTTGGGAATAGAAAAGTTGTTCTTGATGATGGTAATTTGGAGGTTGAAAATGAATAAACAAGGGGATATTGCAAACTTTCTTAGAAAGACAAGTTTGAACAAAGAAATAACTTTTCCGAGAAAAGTTAAATCAAAATCAGAATATCTGCTTTTAACTGATAAAAAAGCAGATATTGCAATAACAATTTTAGTATTAGGGGTTATTGCTTTGTGCATGATTGCTTTGCTTAATTTTAGTTTGACTGAAAAAAGACAAAAATCAGGGAAAATAAATTCTTTTTATCATTTGCAAAAAATTTATGATTTAGCAGAGAGTGTTAAACTTTCAGGCAGTGCTGATAATTATGCTGACGTAATCTCTGATAAAGGAAATTTTATTATTGAGAAAGAGATTTTAAATAAAAATCAGGAAGTTTCTCTGAAATTTAAATATGTTTTTAGCCCATAAGATTTAAAAAGATGTTTGTTTATATAAAAATATAAAAATGGTGAATAAAAAAGCTCAAATTAATTTATTAGATATTATATTTGGGATTATAGTAATTTGTGGAGGTGTTATTATAACTTTTGGAAAAATAAATTTAGGCAGTTTAATAACAAGTATGGGGCTTGTATTTGAGTTAATTAAACTTGTTGTGCAAAAGGGATTATAATACAATGAAAATCAAAGATTTTCAAGCACAAGAAAATTGTTTGAAACAATTTTCTGTGCAGAAATTTCCTTTGTGGAAATTTCTTGCATTTAAATTCCCTAAAAACAGGGAAGGAATTTAAAAATGGTAGAATCTTATACAATAATTGGAATAACAATAATAGTTATAAATTTATTGCCTATTTTATTTAAAAAATATAAATTATTAATAATAACCGGAGCAATTTCTGTTTTATTGGGAATATTATTAATAACAGGAGTGATTTAGAATATGAATAAAAAAGCTCAAGGATTGTCTGTAACAACAATTATTTTAGTAATATTAGGAATAATTGTTTTAGTTATTCTTGTATTGGGATTTACTGTTGGATGGAGTAAAATGAAAAGCTGGATTGTTTCTTCTAATAATGTTGATACAATTGTTAATCAGTGTGATATTGCCTGCAGTATGGGGCAGACATATGGTTTTTGTTCTGAGAAAAGAGAGTTGAAAACAGAAGATGAAACATTAAAAGATACTACTTGTTATGTTTTGGCTAAGAAAAAAACTCAGTATGGAATTAAAGAATGTCCGGCAATTAAGTGCGGATTTTATGATGATTTAAAAAGTGCAAAAGCAGAATGTTCTGAAGAGGGGGAAACAATAAATTACATTGATGATTTAAAAATAGAAAGTTATGTTTGCAATGCTGAAGATATAACAACTACTACTACACCTTAGAATAATTTAAAAACTATTTTTTCTTATATTTTATATTAGTAACTCTATAAATAAAACTTTAAAAATGCAGAGCTTAAGCTAATCAAGATATAATTTTGGGGTATAAAATATTAAAATGAAAAATAAAAAAGGCCTGGAATTAGCGATTTCAACAATAATTTTAATGATTTTAGGAATTGCTGTTTTAATTGGATTAATTGCTATTTTGGTGATGGGCTGGGATAATTTTAAAACTCAGATTGGAGCAATTTTAGGAAGTGAGATTTCACAGGCAAGAAAATCTTGTGAAGTTCAGTGTGAGTTAGAAAACTCTTATGATTATTGCTGTGAAATAAAAGATGCAGGGGTTAGTTGTCAGGATGATTTATTAAAGGGAAATTGCGTTCTGGATTGTTCTGAGGTGATTTGTTAAATGGAATATGCAAATCCTCAAAGGCGAAAAACAAAAACAGATAAACGAGCTAAAAGAAGATATAATAGATATAAAAAAGGCGGAAGTCAGAGAGTGAAAAAAAAGAAGGTTTCTGGATGATTTATTTAAAATACAGGAGAAGTCCATATCATTTATGATATGGTATCAATAATGTGCAAAACTTTGAGTAGATGAGAATCTTAAGCTCTGTTTTATGTAGCTAAAAATTGTAAACAGATATTAAAAAGGAAACTTCACACTTTAGTGTGGAAAGGATGTCATTTAATAATCTGCAAATTTTTGAACTGGGTTAATGGATGTATGGCTTGATAAACTGATTGGATAGCTAATTGTTTTATAAGATATTGAAATAAGAGGAAAGTTTTTTAAATTTTATAGTGAATCTTTATTTGTTCATAAATAAATTCTGCAATTTCTCTTTTATATTTGGTATTTAATGATATTGCAGTATAATTTGGTTTTTTATGAATTATAATCCAAAATTTTTTTTCTAATTCTTTTATGATTTTTTTTAAATCTGGAAATCTTTTAAAATGTTCTAATCTATCATAGCAAGCCCCCCAATTATTCTTTTTTGTAAGTTTTAGCATAATTTCTGCTTTTATCAGTTCTTTTTCCATATTTTGTTAAGAAAATGAATTTTATAAATATTTCTATGTTTGATAGTTTAAATAGTTAGGATGGAAACATTTAAATAAACAGGTATTGTAATTACACCATAAAATGAAAAAAAAACAAACTATGTCGCCATTTTTGAAAAGTTTAGGGGATACTCCTAAATTGAGAGTTTTAGATTTTTTAATTGATAATAAACTTTTTGATTATAATATGACGGAGATTGCAAGAGGTTCTAATGTTAGTTATAATTCTTTGATTTCTTTTTTTGATGATTTTATTAAAAATAAGATTGTTATAAGAACAAGAAGACAGGGAAAGTCTGAGCTTTATAAATTAAATACTGATAATTTATTCGTAAGACATCTTATAAGATTAGATGTAGAATTAGCAGTTGGGCCATTATTAAAAGATTCTAAAATAGAGTTGCCTGCAATTGCATAATTTTTGAGAGCATATTGAGATAAGAATATTTATTAATGGTTTTTGTTATTTAATAATGAGGTTGAAAAATGTTAATTAATTTTGAGAATTTGTTTTTGATTGTTTTGGGATTGGTTTGGATTGTAGGGGCTGTTTTTCAGGATATGAAGCGGAGGGAGGTTGATAATCTGTGGAATTTCAGTTTGATTGGATTTGCTCTTGTTTATCGGCTTGTTATTAGTGTTTGGGGTTGGAATTATTGGTTTGTTTTAAATGGTTTGATTGGGTTAGGGGTATTTTTTATTTTAGGAAATTTATTTTATTATAGCAGGATGTTTGCAGGGGGGGATGCTAAATTATTAATGGCTTTAGGAGTAATTTTACCTTTGAGTTTTAACTGGTTGATTAATCTGAAAATTTTTGGGTATTTTATTTTAATGTTTTTAGCAGGAGGGAGTGTTTATGCTTTAATTTATTCTTTTTTTCTGGTGATTGTCAATTGGAAAATTTTTTCCAAAGAATTTTTAAGGCAGTGGGGGAAATATGAAAAAATGTTTTTGATTAGTTTGGTTTTTGTTTTATTGTGGGGGGTATTTGTTTTTTTTATCAGTCAGATTAGATTTATTTTAATTGGATTAGTTATTTTATTATTTCCTGTGCTGTTTATTTTTGCAAAATCTGTTGAGGAAAGTTGTTTGGTTAAATCTGTTAGTGCAGAAAAAGTTACACAGGGAGATTGGCTGTATAAAGATATTTTTATTAAAGGAAGGAAAATAAAATTAGATTGGCAGGGGGTTTCTAGAAGGGAACTTGGGATGATTAAGAAAAGCAAGAAAAAGATTTTGATTAAATATGGAATTCCTTTTACACCCTCGTTTTTATTGGGTTTTGTTGGTTTGTTGTTTTTAATGTGGAAATTTTGGTGGGTGTTTTGAAATTTGTTTTTTTATAATTTTATTAGATTTTAAGATGAGTTGATGAGTAGCTTGATATTTTAAGAAGATATTGATTAAGATTCCTTTTTTAATTAATGAAAGAATTCATAAATTTAGTATACCCTGCTCACTTATGAAGAAAAAGTTTGATTGGATGAGTATAGTTTTGATTATTCTTTTAGCTATAAGAATTTTTGGTTAGATTATTTCAGTATCCTATTTTTTAGATGATGCTTTTTTATTTTATCTGTTCTTTTTAGTTGCCTATATTATTTGTTTGATTGGGATTATCATGTTTAAGAAGTGGAGTTATATATTGTTGATAGTAGTATTCACGATAGATTTAATTTTGGTCCTTGTTACTGGAAAGAGTATGGGGCTTGGGGCAGGACTAGTTGATGTAGGTGGGATAATCCTAGCTATAATGAAAATAAAGAATTAAGGAATTCTAAAATTTATTTCCTGCAGTTTTTTTGGAGAAATTATTTCCTTGGGTTTTCTTGGACTTCTCTTTTTTGTTTCTAAAATAGACTGGAGTTTTTTTAGTTCTTTTTCAGATGCTTTTGTTTTTTTTGGAGGAACATTTTTGTAAAAAGGAATTACATTAATTATTGCATGTCCCTGGAAACTTGAAGTTTCAATTTTTATATCTTCTGGTTTGAGTTTTGTTTTGATTTTTTTTGCAATTTTTTGAGCCAAGGTTAAAGCTGATTTTGGTATTTTTTCAAGAGTTGTATGTTTAATAGGAATTATTATTGAATGTCCTTTTGTTAGAGGATTAATTTCAAGAATTGCAATTGCTTTTTTGTTTTCTGCTATTTTGTAATTTGGGGTTTCATTTTTTATGATTGAGCAGAAAATGCACTGAGTTTGTTTAGGCTGTGTTTGTCCTTGTGGGATTTGAATTTTGTTCTGTTTTAAAAACTCTTCTAATTCTTTTTCATTTAATTGAGAAATCTGCTGTTTAATCTGCTCTTTGTTTTCCTGGGGTAATTTATCAACTTGCTGAAGAAGTTGTTGTTTAATTTTAGAAGCTTGTTCTTTAGTTAATGCCATTTTTTAACCAAAAGCTCTGCGAAAATCGATGACTTCAGCAGAACTTGTATTTTCAATTTTTTTTAATTGATTTTGGATTTCATCTACTGATTTTGATTCATCTAATGCAAATGTGATAATGACTGCATTTAAACCAAATGCAATAGATTGTGTTTCTGTTTTTGGGTTTTGTCCTTGTTTTTCTAAAATTATTTTTTTTGCCTGATTTTTTATTATCTCTAAATCTGCATCTGGGGAGTTTGGCATTATTTTTATTTTAATGAGTGCAGTTCCCATAATTATATTTTGAAAAAGTGATTTATAAAGTTATTGTTTTGAAGTTTATTAAGATGGTTTGATTGAGTATTTCTTATTAACATAATACTTATAAAACTAAATCTCTTTTTAGAAAATACTTTTTTCTTTAAAAAGAGAACATTAAGAAGAAAGAAATTAAGTTAGGAGTAGAAAAACTACTTCACGGTGATATTAAAGAGGAGTTATGATGGAAGGAAATTATTTGCAATTAGTTGAATTGATTTCAGAGAGTTCTGGGAATTCTGTTGAAGATATTAAGAGAAGAGTGGAGGCTAAACAGGCTAAACTTTCAGGGTTAATTAGCAAGGAGGGAGCTGCACAGGTTGTTGCTGCTGAACTTGGAGTTAATTTTGACAAACAAATGATTAAGATTTCTCAAATTGTTCCTGGAATGAAAAAAATAAATTTAATCGGCAAGATAATAGACTTATTTCCTGTCAGGGAGTTTAATAAGAATGGCAGAAGCGGGAGAGTTGCAAGTTTTGTTTTAGCAGATGATACAAGCAACATAAGGGTAGTTTTGTGGGATGAGAATCATATAGATTTAATTGTTAAAGGACAGATTATAAAGAGTGGGATTGTTGAAATTAATAATGCAACAATTAAAAATGGAGAGTTGCATTTGGGCAGTTTTTCTGAGATTAAAAACTCTAATCATGTGATTAAATCTGTTGTTTTGGAAAAGGCAACTGTTAATAAGAAAATTTTGGATTTTAATACAAATGATAATGTTTCTGCCAGAGCCTTTATTGTCAGTATTTTTGAGCCGAGATTTTTTGAGGTTTGCCCGAATTGCAAGAAAAAAGTTAATGAGTTAAGCGAGTGTGCAGAGCATGGAAAAGTTGTTCCTGAAAAGAGAGTTTTACTGAATTTTATTATTGATGACGGAAGTGATTCAATCAGGGCAGTTATGTTTTCTGAGCAAGTTGGGAAATTAATCGGCAAAACAGAAATAGAAAGCCCTGAATTATTTGCTGTTAAAAAACAAGAGCTTTTAGGGGAGGAATTAATTATTTCAGGGCAGGTTAGAAAGAATAGGATGTTTAATAATAATGAATTTATTGTTGATGATATTAAAGAGGTTGAGGTTGATAAGTTGATTGAAGAGTTGGAGAAGTGAAATATATTTTGAATGTAGTCAAAAAAGGACATTCAACTAAACTTGATATGAATTTTTTGGATTATATGGTTGTTTATGCTCCTTTTTATATTATCCCTGCTTGTACAGTTGTATCTGCTATTGGTGGTGGGTATCTCTTTTATAAACTCCCAGAATTTTGTAAACTCCTAGAATTACTATAATTATAGGGCGTGGTTGTTGGAAGTTTCCTCGGTGGACTTGGCGGATTTTTATTATCTTTTATGCCTTTTTATGATAATTTTGAATAAATAAATGCTTATACATATTTTTCTCAAAAAAGCAATAAATTTATTAATATTAAAAATTTAATAATTTTACAAAAGAGGTGTAAAATGAAAGAATCAATAAAGCAGATTTTATATTATCTTGCTTGGGCTATGGGAATTTTTGCCCTTGCCATATTAATTTATGGGATAATCACTTCTATTTAAGATGGTAGATTTAGAGTTATTGAATTGGTTATCTAATTTTATAAATTACAGTTATAATTAAAAAAGGATAAAGGAATAAAATGTTACTCAGAACTCATTTAGCTTTTGCAATTCTTGTAATCGTGCTGTTTGTTCAGCATGTTAATAGTAAAATGATTTTTATTGGGATGGTTTTGCTGGCTACTATTCTGCCTGATTTAGATACTTGTTTTTCAAGCTGGGGCAGGCATTTAATTTTTAGGCCATTGCAATTTTTTGTTAAGCATCGAGGGGTGATTCATAGTTTTACCTTTGTAACAGTGATTTCAATTATTTTAGCTATGTTTTGGCCTGTTGGAAGTTTAGGATTTTTTACAGGTTATTCTGTTCATTTAATCTGTGATTCTTTTACAAAAGAAGGGATACAACCATTTTGGCCATTAAAAGGAAAGAGCAGAGGATTTGTAGCAACTGGCGGGCGAATTGAAGATAGCATATTTGTTGGTGTGGTCTTATTAGATGTTCTTTTGATTATTCTGAATTTGGTGTTTTAAAAATAGATTGTTTTGACATATATGACAAAAAGGAGTAATGCTTATAAAACAAATAAGCTATAATTGAATATGGTTCAAGAAACAATTCCCATTGCTATTCTTATTGCTAATAATGAGAAATATGTTGGTTTACTTAAAAGTACAGAAAAGAGGCTTAATGATATGGGATTAAAGAGAGGAACAGATTATGAATTTTTTGGAATGCCTCCTAGTATAGAAAAAAACTATTTTCCCATTAATGTTCGTGTTAGTAAGGATAATTCTTTGAAGTTAGAACCTGAAAGATTTTTTGGAAAAAGGGGATTAGTTCAATTTATTCGTGAAGTAAAGGGAAGGTCAGCTGCTTAAAATGGTTGAAAAAAAGAAAAAAGATGAAGTTATCTCTAAGAAAAAAAACTTTAAGAAAAATATAAAGAAAACTTCTGATAAAATGAAAATTTCTGATTTGCCTGGTGTTGGGCCTGCTGCTGCTGAAAAATTAGAAAGTGCAGGAATATTTGATTTAATGGGGATTGCTGTTTTAAGTCCTAAGGAATTAAGTGTAATGGCTGGTTTAGGAGAAAGTGTTGCGAGAAAAGCTATTCAGGCTTCTCGAAAAATGATGGATTTAGGATTTCAAGATGGGCTTGAGTTTGCGCAGAAAAGAGAGGAAATTTTTCATATTACCACAGGAAGCAAGGAATTTGATAATCTTTTGGGAGGAAGAGGTGTTGAGACTAAAGCAATTACAGAAGCTTTTGGCGCTTATGGGAGTGGGAAATGCATCACTAAAGATACTTTTGTTAATTATTTTAATGATTCAATGCATTTAGAACAGATTCAGGAAGTTTATGAAAAATATAATAAAAAAAATGAATTTAATTTTGAAGAGGGAACTGCTGTCCCTTTAAATACTGTTAAGGTTCTTTGTTTTAATAGGAAAAATTATGAAATTTTGCCTGCTTCACATATTTATCGTGAAAAAGTTAAAAAGATTTTTAAAGTTCAAACTGAAAGAGGGAGAGTTTTGAAAATTACAGGTAATCATCAATTATTAAACTTTGATAATGGCTTTTTATGGAAAAAAACTAAGGAATTAAAAAAAGGGGAAATTATTGCTTTTCCGAATAAGTTAGATATTATTGATGAGAATAAGGGGTTATCTTGTGATGATGCTTATTTTTTAGGTTTTTTTGTTGCAGAAGGAAGTAGTAATCCTTTTTCTATTTCTAATTCTAATAAACAAGTTATTGATTGGATTTGTAATTATATCAAAAATAAATTTGGTTATAATCCAACTATTAGAAAAGATACTCGGCGTGAAAATATTGTTTATGCTATTTTATTAAGAAAAGACAGCAGGGAATTTATGTTAGGACTGGACAAAACTAATTCTGCCACTAAATTTATTCCTGAAATTGTATTTAATTCTAATGAAAAAATTATTACTTCTTTTCTTGCAGGATATATTGAAGGAGATGGTGAAATTTCTAAAAGAAGTTTGTCAGTCACTACTAAAAGCCAAAAACTTGCTATTCAGTTGAATTATCTTTTTTTAAGATTAGGAGTTGCAACAACTGTTAGAACAAAGATTATTGAGGGTGTGGAGTTTTATATTATTTTTGTTGTTGGAGAGAGCAGATTAAAATTTAATGATTTTCCATTTAAATTTAAAAGAGCAAATTATTTTCAAATTAATAGTAAATATGGATATCCTAAACAAATTATTAGTTTTTTAAGAAAAGTTTATTCTGAAACTATTGGTGGAAATCGGGGGAGACATAGAAAAGAAATTGGTAAAATAAATTCAGATAGTATGGCCTACAGGCATCTTACTCGTGAAAATATAGTTGAGAATATGAATTCTAAGACATTTAATATTATGAAACTCCTTTTTTTAGAAGGTAAAAGGAGTATGGATAATTTGATTAAAGAAGTGTTGGGAAATGAGTTTGATTTTGATTTGTTAAAGAAGATTTTTGATAAACTTCCTTTTGCTTTTAGTTTTTTAGCTAATCAAATAGGAATTAAAAAATCTAGTATTAGAAATTATAATTTAAGAAAAATTCCTGAAAATAGAAAAGAGATTTTGAAAAGAGCTTTGTTAGGAGAATTGATAATTAGAAAAAATAAATTAGAAAAAGTTTTAGATTTAATGGATAGTTTAGAGGATTTTAAATGGGATAAGATTACTGAAATTAAAGAAATTGATTATGATGATTATGTTTATGATTTTGTTGTTCCTTTTGGACATTCTTTTATTGGGGGAAATATGCCTACTTTTATGCATAATACACAATTAGGATTGAGTCTTGCTGTTAATGTTCAATTACCTGCTGAAATGGGAGGATGCGAGGGAAAAGCGGTTTTTATTGATACAGAAGGAACTTTTCGTCCAGAAAGAGTAAGACAAATTGCAGAAGCAAAAGGCATGAATTCTGAAAATGTTCTGAAAAATATCTTGGTTGCAAGAGCTTTTAATTCAGATCATCAGATGCTTTTGATTGATAAAATTGGAGAGATGATTAAAGACGGCGAGGATATTAAATTAGTTATTATTGATTCTTTAACTGCACATTTTAGGGCAGAGTTTGGCGGCAGAGGGCAATTAGCAGACAGACAACAGAAGTTAAATAAATATCTGCATAATTTAATGAAAATAGCAGAGCAGTTTAATTTAGGTGTTTATGTTACTAATCAGGTTATGTCAAATCCTGCAATGATGTTTGGGGATCCTACAACCCCTATTGGAGGCAATATTGTTGGGCATGCTTGTTTAACAGGCGATAGTTTAATACAATTAGCAGATGGGAGTATAAAAGAAATTAAAGACATGAAACAAGATAATATAATTTCGGGAAATTTTCAAAAATTAAATTTTGAAAAAACAGATTCTGAATTGGTTTTTGTAAATCCTAATGTTGATAGAGAATATAAAATACAAACAACTAATGAAATAAACTGTTCTAAATTGCATAGATTTTTTGCAATAGAGAATTTTTCTTTGGTTGAAAAAGAGGCTAAGGATTTGAAAGAAAGGGATTTTATTGCTCAAATCGGGAGAATTGAAATTAATGGAGAAGAACAAAAATTACCTTTAAAAAATATTGAGAGAGTTGGAAGGATTTCTAAAAAATCTGCTAAAAAAATTAAGGAAAAGTTGATTGAGGGAAATGTTTTAAGAAAGGAAATATGTAGGAAAATAGGAATAACCTCAAGACAATTTAGGAGAGTGTTAAATCAGAATTATTCAACTTCTATTAGTGTTTTAAGTAACCTGAAGAATTGTTTTAATGGACTTCAATTAGAAATGATTCCTGTGCAAACTCATAAACACAGAGATTTATCTATTCCATCTGTAATGAATTCAGAACTTGCGCAAGTTTGCGGGTATTTTATTGGTGATGGAAATTTTGAGTTAAGAGGATTGAGGTTTAGGGACGAGAGATTTGAAGTTCTTGAACAGTATAGAATTTTATTTAAAAATTTATTTAATATTAAAGGGAGAATTTCAAAAATGAGCAGTAAAAATTGTTTTACATTAAATATTAATTCAAAGGAAATTTCTGATTTTTTCAAATTATTTATGCCTGATATTTTGAATATTATTGCTAAATCTAAAAATGATGTGGTTGGTTCATTTATTAAAGGATTTGTAGATGCTGAAGGGCATATTAATAAAAAAAGAGCGAGGATTAGTGTTGCTCAAAAAGAAAAACAAATTTTGAGATATCTACAATTGTTTTTATTAAGATTTGGAATAAGGAGTTTTTTAAGATTTGATGTTGGAAAAAAGAAAATGTCTGTTCTTTCTATAAGAGACAGAAGTGTGAAAGATTATTTGCAAATTGGTTTTAGTGCTTTGGACAAACAAAAAAGATTATTGGATTGTGTAAATTATTGTGATAGTACTTACAAGAGAGAAATGATGCCTATTAAAAGAAAAGATGTTTGGGATTTGTTAAAGGAAGCAGGATTACAACCTTCTTTGATTATTAGATCAAGACAAGAGAATTATCAATGGATTAACAGAAGAGAGTTAAATAAAGTATTAAATTCTTTAATGAATATTGAGATTAAAGATAGGCAGATTAAACAGAAAATTGAGTTTATTTTTAAGTTGTTGAAGTCAGATTTCAGATTTGAAAAAATTAGGAAGATTAAAATTAGTGAGAATGGTGGTAGAAAATTATTTTATGATTTTTCTGTTCCTAAAAATGAAAATTATATTGCTAATGGTTTTGTTGTTCATAATTCAACATTTAGATTATATATTAGGAGGGGTAGAAAAGGAAGCAGAGTTGCTAAGTTAATTGACAGCCCTAATCTTCCTGATAATGAGTGTGTTTTTTGGATTGGGAAAAAAGGGCTGAGTGATAAAGAAGATTAATTGATAATTTTATAAAATTTTGAGAAATCAGAGATTTTAGAAACTTTAACTTTGGAAATTTTTTAGATTTTTATATCTGAAATTATTGAATTTAATGATGATTATTTTAAGAGAATTTTAAGATAAGAACATTTATTAATTATATTTTTCTTAATTAATCATGGATTTAAAAAAGAGGATTATGAGTGATAATGCTTGGAAAGTTTTTTGTGTTGCAGCATTTTTATTTGTGACTATATTTTTTGTTTTGCCTTACTTAGTTCAGGTTTCAACATATTTTCATGAGCGTGGACATCAGAAAGTGTTGGATAAGTATGGAATAGAAAATACTTATAATTTTAATTTGTTAGAGACAATTCCTAATTTTTTTAATCCAAAGGTTGTTAAGTTGGGTGTTACAAGGTTTGATTTACAAGCATATAAGGAATTAGATAAATATAAGCGGACTGAAATTAATATTGCAGGGATTGTTTCTGATTTGAGATTTTTGTTTTTGATTGGGATTTATTTGACTTTTATTAATGTTTATTTGTTTTATAGGATTAGAGTTAAAAAAGAGGTTAATCTTGCTTTGATTTTAGGGATTAATTGGATTTTATTTATGTGGCTGCTGGCGCTTATTCAGATAACTGTTTCAAATATAACTTTTTCTTCTGGGGATATTTATCAGTTAGTTAGATTTTTGAGGATTTGATTTTATAACTGATAATTTTGTAGGATTTTGAGTTTTGGAGATTAGAACATAGCTTGATGAACAATTATTTTCGCATAATTTTTTAAGAAGATATCAATATATTTAAATAATCTAATTTATTATTATTATTATTATTATTAAGAAAAATGGTGAGTTTGAGAGTTGATATTAAGAAAAAGGATTTGTGGTTGCTTTCAGCTATTGTTGTGTTTTTAATTGGGGTTGGGTTGATAATAGGTTTTGGTGATTATTCTGGGGATGAAGCACAGGTTAATGGACATTCAAGTGATGAAATTATGGTTAATGATACTTCAGGAAGTTTAGTTACATTGCAAAGTTTGATTGATGATGGGTGGATTGGAGGAGTTTCTTCTCCTGCATGTACTTTCTGTAAAACTTGTGGTGGGGAATGGACTTCTTATCAAGGTACTTTTGTAGATTATGAAAATATTGCAAGATATAGAGGAGATAATTGTGCTGGAGAACCTAATCAACAATGGGTTAGTACTAATAATCCTCAATTTTGTTGTAAATAATTTTTTAATTAAATTACAACAATCTATAAAAACTAATTCTTATTTTTTATTTTATGACAAACAAACAGGTTTTTGCAGATTTCCACATTCATTCTCGTTTTAGTCGAGCATGCAGTTCTGCTATTAATATTCTTAATTTAGTTAAATGGGCTCGTGTGAAAGGATTGAATTTATTAGGAACAGGAGATTTTACACATCCTGAATGGCTTTCTGAACTAAAAGAACTTAGAGAAGATAATGGAATTTTATGGTATGAGGATAATAAAGGAGGTTTTCCATTTATTCTTTCTTCTGAAATAAGTTTAATTTATACTGATAAAGATAAGGGTAGGAGGGTTCATTTACTTTATCTTGCTCCTTCAATTTCTGCTGTTGAAAAGATTAATTCTTGGTTAGATTCTAAAGGACGAAGAGATTATGATGGGCGCCCGATTTTTAAAATAAGTTGTAGGGATTTTGTTGCTAAAATGGCTGAGATAGATGATAGAATTGAGATAATTCCTGCTCATATTTGGACGCCGTGGTTTGGGATTTTTGGAAGTAAAGGTGGGTATGATAATTTAGATGAGGCATTTGGAGATATGAGGGGGAGAATTCATGCAATTGAAACAGGAATTTCGTCGGATCCTGCAATGAACTGGAAAATCAAGGATTTAGAAAATATTTCAATTGTTTCTAATTCAGATGCTCATTCTTTTTGGCCTTGGCGTCTTGGAAGAGAAGCAACAATTTTTAGATTAGAGGAAGGAGAAAAATTAAGTTATGATTTAATATTAAAACAGATTCGTGAGAATAGTTTTATTGGAACTATTGAAACAAATCCTGCTTATGGAAAATATCATTATGATGGGCATAGAAATTGTGATTTTTCATGCAGTCCTACTAAGACAAAAGAATTAAATGGAATTTGTCCTAAATGTGGAAATCCCTTAGTTATTGGTGTTGATTATAGGGTTGAAGAATTAGCAAGTGAAGATGCTGATAATAAAGGCAAAAAAAAATATTATACTTTGTTGCCTTTACATGAATTAATAAGTTTGGCTTTAGGAATTGGAATAAATTCAAAAGCTGTTTGGAAAATTTATTATGAATTAATTGAAAATTTTAAAACAGAATTTAATATTTTGCTGAATGTTTCTAAAGAAGATTTAACTAAAGTTTTGAAGAGTGAAGTGCTTATTGAGCTGATTATGAAGAATAGGGTTGGGGAGATAGATGTAAACCCCGGCTTTGACGGTCAATATGGTGTTGCTTTATTAGGAGAAAGTGATAACAAAAAAGAAATTGGAGTGCAGAGGGAGTTGTTTTGAATCAGAATATTTAAAAAGTAGGGATTATTATTAATAAGAGAAAAAAGATGGTAAATTTAAATATTAATATCCAGAAAAAAGATTTATGGTTGCTTAGTGCTGTAGTTGTGTTTTTGATTGGGGTTGGGTTTGTTGTTGCTAATGGTGCAACACCAAAATGGCAGATTCATGGGCATCCTGCTGATGAGATTGAGGGGGGTTTGCAATTTTATATAGAGTATAATTTGTTAGAGGATTCGTTAATTGGTTCTACTAATACCCCTATGTTAATATTTGCAACAGCTGAAATAGTTCCAAGCCCTCCAAACTTAGATTATACTTATACTATAGATATAAAAAATGGTGCAGCTGTTTTAGGAAAAATATCTTTCGCAGATAGTGGTGATGTTGATGGAGGATATAGTGGCAGAAAAACAAAAACTGTTGTTATGAGGATTAGTAATGTGGGGGATTTTGATTTAAATTATACAATTTCTGAAAGTGATTTAGGAGTTAGTTTAGAAGGATTAAAATTGCTTATTTATAAAGAACAATTTTAAAAACTTTTCCTAACTTTTTTCAACACTAAATTCACAACCCTGTTTTTTTGCCTGTTTTTTAATTTTCTGTAAGATAGAATTGATTTGGGTTTTTAATTGTTTAAAATCTTGCCCTGTAATTGTTATTCTGTATTTTCCTGCTGCAAGATAACTGATGTCAGCTTTTGAATTTTTATTTGCATCCTGAATTATTTTTTTTATGATTATTATTCCCTGTGATGATTTATTTGAGAGTTTAAATATTTGCCTGATTTGCTTTGGTTTTTCTTTTTTTGACTCTAAAATTTTTAGGATTTTTTTAGCTTGCTGTTTTGTTGTATATTTTTCCAAGATTTTTGGTGAGGTTTTAATTTCTTCAGAAAAATCAAGAATAAAATATGTTTTTATTATTTCATTAATTATTTTTTCAGCTTCTTGTTTTCCTAAAACTGTTTTTAATATTGCTTTGAAATTTTTTTCTTTTTTAACCTGATTTAAAAATTCTTTTTTTTCATTTTGCTTGACTCGCCTTAATGAAAGGTAGATATTTTTATCTTTAATTTTTAAAATTTTACAAACAATTTTTTTTCCTGGAACAACATAATCTCTTAGGTTTCTGATCCTTCCCGGGGAGATTTCTGGGGTTACTATTGTTCCTTCACTATTGTTCTCAATTTTTACAAATACAATAGTTCCAACTATTTTATCTACAGTGCATAATACTATTTGTCCTTCTTGTAGTTCTTGTATCATAAAATTCTTTAATTAGTAATGTTTAAAAACCTTCTCTTATGTATGTTTTTATGAAAAGGAAAAATAGATTTTTAAAAGTGAGATGTCAGAGTTGCAAGAATGAGCAGATAATATTTGAAGGAGCGACAACAAAAGTTAAATGCTTGGTTTGTGACGCTGTTTTAGCAGAACCAAAAGGCGGAAAAGCAGATATAAAAGCAAGAGTTGTGGAAGTTTTGAATTAAATTTTTAATCAGAAAATTTACACTTTAATCACTTCAAATTCTAATTTTCTTTTAATTAAATCAATAAATTTTTCTTCGTCTTTTATATTAATTGTGCAACCGGCAGCGTTTTTATGCCCGCCATATTCACCGCCAATTGTTTTCATTATTGAATCAAGCAATTGTTTTAAGTTCCTGTTGGATTTTGAGTTTCTTCCTGCTATCCTCGTTGAGATTTTTATTTTATCGTTGTTGTATGCCATTGTGATAATAATTGTGCCTTTTTTGTATACTGATGAGAAAGAAAGTATGCTTGCGATTGTCCCAATTAGTGTGTCTTTTATGTTATTTTTCGCGTTTATTATAACATATTCTCTTCCCTGGATTTTGTGATTTTGGTCTATATATCTTAAACTTGAGACAATGTATTGACGGTATTTTATATGAATTTTTTCTGCTCTTTTTCTTGCTTTTGCATTTCCCATACACATCATAAAAGCTATTTCAGAGTAGCCCATTTTACTGCATGCATTGATTACTGCAGAGAGTTCTCTTGCATCTTCAATTTTATTAAAGAATTTAATCAGGTAAAGATTTCCAAGGTATTCTTGTGTTTTGTCTTCTGATGAGAATCTTAGTAAAACTGTTGTTGTTAGTTTTTTCATTTCGTTTTCGTCTAAGTCAATCAATGCTTTGTAAATTTTGCCTGTTTTCTCAATTCCTGCTTCTTTTAATAAATCTACTGCTCCATGATAACTGCCTGTTGCTCCTGGGATAAATGGACGAGAACTGAATTCAATTGTTTTATCTAACGGGCGTGTTGAAGGATATAAAAGAAGCCCCTTTTTTACTTTTACTTTTGAATCTTTTATTATTATATTTTTTGTTTTGTTTATATTTCTGTCTGTGACATCTCCAACCATGCCGATTATTGAGAGGTAAGCGAGAGTTTTGTTTTCTTTTGAGATTTCTTTTGAAATAAGGTAAGATAATTCTGAAGCGCATAAGTTTTCAGGGTTGTTTAAAAGATGGGGATTTATTATTTCTATATTTTCTGGAATTTTTCTATTTTCTAATTCATGATGGTCTATTATAATAATTTGATTTTGCAGTTTGGATAATTTGATTAAGTTATTTGAGCCTAAATCTAATAATATGATAATTTTATTTTTTGGGAATAAATTGATTTCATTTTCAGTTAATTGCTTAATTATCTTGACTGAAAATTGTCTGCCTAACTTTTTTAAGGTTTTTGAAAAAATAGTCAGGGCAGTTATTCCGTCTGTATCAAAATGACTGACTAAATGAATTTTTTTCCTGTTTATTTTTTTTAAAAATTTTTGTGTGAATTCTTTAACTTCTTTTTCAATCATTCTCTTTTTTATTATTTTGTTTATATAAATATTATGTTAATATTAAATAATTTTAAATTGCTGGAGAGCATAGTTTGAGGGGGTTATTCTTTAAGAATATCTTAAGAGAGGCTGGTTTTTAAAATTATTTTTCTTTTTTTATTAGATAATCCTTGATTTTTTTGAGTTTTGTTTTTGTTATTATTAAAGCGCGTTCGGATTTTTTGTCCTGCTTATTTTTTTTGTAATGTTCTGCGAGTTTTGTCAATTTTTTCTGCAAATTTAATTCTGTCGGTTCTTTAAATTTATTTTTTTGTTTGAGAATTTCACTTATTTTAAGATTGTAAAGTTTTACTTTTGGTATTCCATACTGGTCTCTCAAAGTCAGGCCTATTTTTTCAGCTGTTAGTTCTTTTTCAGCTAATTTTAAGATGATTTCTTTTACTTTATCTTTTGTATATTTTAACCAGACAGGTTTTTCTATTTTTGTTTTTTTAGTTTTTGGCATGTTAATTGGTTATATATTTGATTATTTAAATTTATGTTTAAATAGCCCTGCCAGGATTCGAACCTGGGTCCAATGCTCCAAAGGCATCGATGCTTGACCACTGCACTACAGGGCTATAGAACTCTGAAAGATTTTTGGTTTATAAGTTTAATTATTTAGGCGGCCCTGTTGAAAATCTCTATTGCACAAGAGATAAATTATGTGCAATAGCTTTACAATAAATTTCTGTCTTAACTCCTTTAGATTTTTTAGCAAGAACCGCCCCACCATACTTT
>JAFCCB010000038.1 GCA_017610445.1 Candidatus Dojkabacteria bacterium | reverse complement strand
ATGATTAAAGTTTTGAATATGCAGTTTATTAGATATGTGAATTTGTTTAGTAGAATAACCAGAATAAGAACTAATCATTGTTTTGAATATAATAATGCAATTGTTTTTGCTGTTCCAAGAAGATTGGTTTCTCGCGCTCTTGGGCTGGATAATAAAAATCTTAGAAGATTGAATGAAGTTTTAAGAAAAAAAGTTAAGATTGTTGCAATTCCTAATGGAAGGGAAGACATTGAAAATTTTGTTTCTGTGATTACTTATCCTATAAAACCCAAGGCAGTTGAGATAAAAGATAATGACGCAATAATAAATACTGCCCCTCAAAATAAAGCACTGCTTATTGGCAGGAATAAAATTCGTTTAAATGAAATGCAGAATGTTCTTGAACAATATTTTGGAATAAAGAAGGTTATAATAAGATGAAGATAATTTTAAATATTAGTTTTGTCTCTTATAATAATGGTTGCTCATATTAAAAATTTAGAAGTTAATATATATTTATTTTTTTGATTAAGGTAGCTGACTTTAACTTGACAGCTCAGTTTTCAATAACATTTAAAAACCTCTTTTTTGATAATAAATTAACTGATATCTTATAAATATCACGCGAGATAATTTCTTGCTTAAGCTACTCATAACAAAGCTTAAAATACATCAGGATATTGATAAATAATAATAGCTTATAAGATATTAAGTTATAAAGAACAGAAAAGAAAGCTATGCTTTTATCTTCAAAAATAAATTATTAATAAAATCAAAAAAAATAGTAAAAACACAAAATGGGATTAAAAAACGCGACAAAATTAATGAAGAACAGAAGAAAATTCAGATGGAAAGACAGAAAATATAAAGTGAGAACTTTAAATTTATTTGCAAAATCAGATCCTCTTGGCGGGAAAAATCAGGCAAAAGGAATTGTTATTGAAAAAGTTCAAAAAGAAGCGAAACAGCCAAACTCTGCTATGAGAAAATGCTGTAAAGTTCAGCTAATTAAAAATTCTAAAGTTGTGACTGCATTTATTCCTGGAAACTTGGCTCAGAAATTTATTGATGAGCATGATGAAGTTATTATTGAAAGAATTGGCGGAAAACAAGGAAGAAGCAAAGGGGATATCCCTGGTGTTAGATGGAAAGTAATTAAAGTAAATGACCAGCCTCTTGCAAGATTATGGATGGGCAAGATTGAGAAAGGGAGGAGATAAAATGAGAAAAATCTTAAGTTTAAATAAAAGAATAAAAGATGCTGAAAATTTTCTTTTTATGCAAAAAAATCGTTCGGTGTCTTTATCCTCCAATAACTTTATTGATTTACTAAATAATGGTGCAAAAGATTTGTGGTATTTGCCCATTATAGAAGATAAAATAAAACATAAAAATAGATATCATACAATATATAAAGGAATTAGAATTCAAACCATCACTAAAAATAAAATTTATAATATTTAAAATGGAACAACAACCAACACAATTTGAAGAAATAGAGCAGGGAAAAAAAGCTGAGGGATTTAAGCTTTTTGATTTATATGATGTTTCTGATATCAAAATTAGAGACCCTGGAATGAAAAGATATTTTAATCTTGAACCAAAACTTGTTGTGAAAAGTTTTGGACGAGTGAGGGAAAAATTTGGAAAAGGAAAAATTAATTTAATTGAGATATTTGCAAATCTTGTTGCTGTTTCAGGACATAGGGGGAAAAAACATAAAATTCAGACTTCATGGAAAACAGGAAAATATTCTCAAAATATGAAGATTGTTTTAAATTGCCTGAAGATTATTGAAGATAGAACAAAACAAAATCCTATTCAGGTTTTAGTTACTGCAATTGAAAATGCCGCGCCAAGAGATGGTGTTACTGTTATTGAATACGGAGGGGCTCGTTATCCTCAGGCAGTTGATATCTCACCTTTAAGGAGAATTACAATGACATTGAGATATATTGTTCATGGAAGTTATGACAAATCTTTTAATAAAAAGGTTAAGATAGTTGAGGCACTTGCTTCTGAAATAATCAAAGCTTATAATGGGGAAAATGATTCATATGTTATGGCAAAGAGAAATGATTCAGAAAGACAGGCAGATAGTGCTCGTTAGAGCGTGTAGTATGAGGTAAATAAAATTTTATATTAACTTATAACTTATTAAAACATAATGGGTTTAGGAGGAAGTTTAAGTTACTCATCAATACAATTAATGTTTTGGTAAGATGTTAAAAAGATAGATTTATCTCCTTAATTATCTCACTAAACATTCTTGGACTTAAACTAATGTAAATTTCTCCTGTGTAGAATTTTAATAATAT
Organism: Candidatus Dojkabacteria bacterium; assembly: GCA_017610445.1. Taxonomy (GTDB): domain Archaea; phylum Nanobdellota; class Nanobdellia; order Pacearchaeales; family GW2011-AR1; genus ARS1285. The sequence goes on along the minus strand of JAFCCB010000038.1, from coordinate 6,792 downwards.
TTAAAAAATTCTTCTTTAGAAATTTTAGCTTGATGATTCAAAATTGCTGTAATCGTTCCAATAGAAATTATCTCTTTATGTATTGGGATGGGAAATGTTTTCTTTTCTTCATTTATATACCCACTTACTATCACATGTGTGCCTTTTTGTGCTTTTATTTCAAATCCCATTTTTAAAAATGCCTTTAACACCTTTTTTGATTTTAAATTACTAAGATTCATTTTATAGAAATATTTTTTTAATCATAATTGGTTTTTCCTTCATAAAAAATTCTTTTTTAGATGGTTCCACTTCAAATAATAATTTTATACCTTCCCTTAGATTATTAATAGCTTCCTCAGGGGTATCTCCAAAATCAGTTATTTTTAATTCTTCACAAGTTGCATTGTAAATCTTTCTACCATTATTTATTTCATCAGTAATAATTGCATTAAATGATATCATATTTTCTTTAAATATTATATTTAACTCGTCCTTTATTATCTAAGAATTAATGATTTAAATAATTATCTATATTTTGATTTTAAACTTGGTGAGTTTTAGAAGCGATTGGTAAAAATTATTTATCCTAAATCCTTTTTAGGATTTAAAATCCTAAATAGAGAGAGATAAACTGTAGAGCTATAAAACTATATGGAAAAGTCATCATTTAGCTTAGTATTTGGAAGTTCTCCGTTTGTTAAAATCTTAGATTTTTTTCCTGGTTTTGATGAGTTTGATTATTCAACAGCTCAGATAGCAAAAGAAACAGAGACAAAATGGGAAACTGCTGAAAAGGTTGTCGATTTGCTTATTAAAAAAAGATTGTGAAAAAACAAGAAGACTTGGGAAAGCACAACTTTATATGCTTAATAAAAATAGTGATTTAACAAAACTTTTACTTGATATTGATATAAAAATTTCTAAATTCTTTGTGAAAAAAGAAATTAAAAGGTGGAAGATTAAAGTGGCTTCTTAAAAGAATTCTCACAAAAACATTTAAAAACCATTTTTAATATGCTTAATTATCTTTATAAGGGAATAAAATCTTATGAATTATATTAATAACTTATAGAATATTACGAGACATAATGAGATGATTAAACTATTCATCTACAAAATGGTAAAAAAAGAAACAAGCATACATAAAATAGCACGATTAGTAAAAAGTCAGGAGCATATTAGAAACATTGCTACTTCTGCGCATATACACCACGGAAAATGTATTTCTGGAGATTCAAGATTAATTTTAAGGGATGGAAAAGTAAAAACTGCAAAAGAATTATATGAAGAGATTGCTGATAATGGAAAAATTTATCAAGAAAATGAAGAACATACTATTTTCTCACCAAACAAAAAAATAGAAATTTTTTCTTTAAATAAAGATACTGGAAATTTAGAGAAAAAGGAAATCCAGCATGCTTGGAGAATTCTTGGAGGAAAAACAATCAAAATAAAATTAAGAAATGGCTTTGAAATCCAGACAACCCCAGAACATAAATATATCACTTATAATGAAGGTTTTAAAGATGTTGAGGCAAGAAATTTAAAGTTGGGAGACAGGGTTGTTTGTGCTAGAAGACTTGATATAGATTCTAATATAAATATTAAAAAAGAAATTTTAAAAAATCTCTCAAAAGAAAATTTTTATGTAAATCTTAAACAAAATTTTCATAATCTCCTTAAAAAAGAGATACTTAGTTATGGTATAAAAGAAATTGGTGATTTAGTTTCTATAAAATATAAATCATTTTACCATGGTATTTGGCAAGATAGATATAATTTGGCTGATTTAATCAAAATATCTAAGTTATTTAATATAGACTTAGAAATAATTTATAATAATATTGAACTTATTTATTATAGAACTGGAAAACAATTTGGAGGCAATTCTTTAAAAATAAAAATGCCCCAAAATTTTGAGGAATTATTCTATCTTGCTGGGTTATTCTTAGGGGATGGTTCTGGAAAAAAATTTATTGTTGGTAAAGAACAGCTGGGAGACAAATTAATTGAGATTTGTAACAGATTAAATGCTAAAACAATTAAAGTTGAAAGAAAAGACAGAACCCCTGAGATTCATACTAATTTTACACTAATGTATTTTTTGAAAAGTTTATTTGATTATCCTTTAAAGAAAAAATCTCATAATATTAAAATATCTAATTTTGTTTTTAGTTCTCCTAATAAATATGTATCTCAATTAATAAGAGGATATTTTGATACTAATGGGTGTGTAGAAAAATCTAGGAGAGCTGTAACAATAACTTCTGCAAGTAAGCAAATGATTGAGGATTTGCATTTGCTTTTACTTAGGTTTGGATGCATTTCCATTAAAGAAATTGACAATACTTTATCAATATCTGGGTTATCTGCAATTAATTTTGAAAAAGAAATAGGATTTTTACATGATAAAAAAGCTGAAAAACTAAAATTATTAATTGAAAAAGTCTCTGGAAGTTATGTTTGTGACAGGATTAAAGTTGGAAATCAAGTTATGTTAATCAATAAGGTTTTGAAAAATTTTAATTCAAATCATCTTGCGTTTATAGAAATTAAATCAATTGAATCTGGTTTTGAAGATGTTGTTTATGATTTTACAATTCCTGAAAATCATAATTTTATTGCAGAAGGAGTGATAATCCATAATACTGCGCTCACAGACAATCTTTTAGCTGCTGCTGGAATGATGTCAGAAAAACTGGCAGGAGAATTAAAAGGAGGAATGGCAACTTGGCAACACTCTGATGAACAGGAAAGATTACTTACTGTTGATGCTGCAAATGTTTCTATGGTTCATGAATTTGAAAAAGAAGAATATTTAATTAATTTGATTGACACTCCAGGGCATGTTGATTTTTCTGGAAATGTTACAAGGGCTATGAGAGCTATTGACGGAACTGTTGTCTTGGTTTGCGCGTCAGAAGGAATTATGCCCCAGACAGAGACAGTTATTAAACAGGCTCTTAGAGAAAGAGTAAAACCTGTTCTTTTTATTAATAAAGCAGACAGATTGATTACAGAACTGAAATTAGGGCCTGAAGAAATGCAGAAAAGATTTGCCAAGATTATTAATAATTTTAATTTATTAATTGAACAGATTGCTGAAAAAGGGTATAAAGAGAAATGGAAAGTTAATGTTAATGACGGCAGTGTTGCTTTTGGAAGCGCCCGTGATAACTGGGCGATGTCTGTTCCATTTATGAAGAAAAAGAAAATTAGTTTTAAGGATATTATTAATATTTATTCTAAAAATAAAGATGAAAGGGAAAAATGGGTTTGGGAAAATGCTCCTGTTCCTGAAGTTTTGCTTGATATGGTTATTAAACATCTCCCAAGTCCTGTTGAAGCACAGAAATACAGGATTCAAAAAATTTGGGCTGGGGATATTAAATCTGAATTTGGAAAAGGGCTGGTAGATTGCAATCCAAAAGCAGAACCTGCATTTATTATTACTAATATTGTTATTGACCCTCGTTCTGGCAAAGAAATTTCTGCAGGAAGATTATTTTCAGGAACTTTGAAGCCAGGAATGGAAGTTTATTTAAATACTGCAAAGAAAAAAGAAAAAATTCAGCAGGTGCTGGTTTATAATGGGATAAAACCAGAACAAGTTGAGGAAGTTCCTGCGGGAAATGTTCTTGCTATTTCTGGAATTATTTCTGAAACAGGGGAGACAATAACTGTAAAACCAGAAGAAGGATTTGTAAATATCAGGCATATTTTTGACCCTGTTATTACAAAATCTATTAGTGTTTCCAAACCTCAGGATTTGCCAAAACTAATTGAAGTCTTGAAAAAAGTTGCAAAAGAAGACCCAACTTTGAGAATTGAGATTAATGAAGAAACAGGTGAAAATTTGATTAGTGGAATGGGAGAGCTGCATTTGGAGATTATTGAAAACAGAATTAAAACAGAAAAAGGGGTTAATGTTAAAACTTCTGAACCAATTGTTGTTTATAGAGAGACAGTTATGAAAAAAGGAAAAGAAGGGGAAGGGAAATCACCTAACAAGCATAATGTGTTTTTTATTGAAGTTGAACCATTAGAGGATGAAGTTTATCATGCTATGAAAAATCGTGAAATTCATGAGGGCAGAAGGAAAAAGAAAGATGAAGAATTATGGAAAAAATTAAAAGAATGCGGGATTTCAAATGATGAAGCTAGAAAATACAAAGATGTTTATAAAGAGTGTGCATTTTTAGACAAGACAAAAGGAGAGGTTCATATTGGTGAGGTTATTGATATGGTTATGGATGGTTTTGAACAAGTTATTGATGCAGGGGTTTTAACTCGTGAGCCCTGCATGAAATTGAAAGTTAGTTTGATGGATATCAAGCTTCATGAAGATGCTATTCATCGGGGGCCTGCTCAGGTTTATCCTGCTGTTAGAGATAGTATGAGAATGTCAATTAATTCTGCAAGTCCTGTTTTATTTGAGCCTGTTCAGACTTTGCTTGTTGAAGCACCTCAAGAATATATGGGTGATTTGTCAAGTCTGTTTCAGTCTAAAAGAGGGCAAATTATTGATATTAAGCAACAAGCACATATGGAAATGAAAGTTAAACTTCCTGTTGCAGAAATAATAGGTTTAGCAAGTGATGTGCGAAGTGCTACTGAAGGAAGAGGAACTTTTAGCATGATTGACCAGACATTTGAAAAAGTCCCTGCTTCATTACAGCCAGAAGTTGTAAAAAAGATAAGAGACAGAAAGGGATTGAAAGAGAATGAATAAATTTATCATATATTTTTAAACTAAATTTTTATAATTATTATAATAGAAAATAAATAAGTAATTATAGCAATTATTATTTTAATCTAAGATATAATTTTTATTTAAGAATTCAATTATAGAGGATTATTAATATGAATAATAACAATTTTTAAAACCCTTAATTCTTGATTAAATTATGAAAAAACTAACTAAACAAAGTCCAGTAACTCTTGTAGAACTTCCTGCAACACAATATGGAATTTTAAATAGAGAAATCAGTTTTGATATATACAGCAAATCTAAAATGCCTGCAAGGGCTCTTCCTGTTTTAGAATCTATTTTAAAAGCAGATGGATTTAGTGATGTAAAATCTATATGCCCTTTAGATGGAGAAAATGGAAAATTAAGTCCAGAAAATCAAAATAGAATTTATAATTCAAAGGTTTTAGGAATATCTTCTATAACAAGAACTTCCCCTCAATCATTAGAATTAGCAAGAAATTATAAATTAGTTAATCCTAATGGAATGATTATTGCAGGAGGGCCAGACCCAACATTTAGAACAGAAGATTGGTTAAGAGATGTGGATATTGTTGTTAAAGGAGAAGGAGAAAAAACAATCTTAGAACTAATGGAAAGATTAACACAAGATTATGAAAACTTAAATGATATTGATGGCATAGGTTTTAAAAAAGGAAAAGAGATTGAAATCACAAAACCAAGAAAATTATTAACAAGTGAAGAATTAAGTCAGCTCCCGCACCCTTTTTATAATCCAAAAATAAGGCAGGAGATAACTACTGGGGTTGTAGAAACTTCAAGAGGCTGTCCAAATGATTGTGAATTTTGCACTGTTACTAAAATTTATGGAAGAAGATACAGAACAAAATCAATTGATTATGTTATTGAAGAATTAAAAAGAACAAAAGATATAGGGGAATATTTATTTTTTACAGATGATAATTTTACTGCAATTCCAAATTACACCATAAAATTACTTGAAGCAATGATAGAAAAAAATTTAAATAAAAAATATAGTTTGGTGCAGACTACTATAAAACTTGCAGATAAACCAAAACTTATGGATGTTCTTAAAACATCTAGAATTAATGCTTTATGTATTGGAATAGAATCAATTAATAATGTTACTTTGCAAAATTATAAAAAACCATATACTGCTGAACAAAATAAAACAGCGATAAAAACATTAAAAGAAGCAGGTTTTTGGATTCATGGAATGATGATGTTAGGTGGAGAAGGAGACACTCCAGAAACATTAAAAGAAACTTCAGAATGGATAAATAATAATCTTGATACTGTTCAGTTATTTGCTCCAATCCCAATCCCTGGGAGTAGTCTTTTTAATAAAATGCAAGAACAAGGAAGAATCTTAACAAAAGATTATTCATTATACGACGGGCAACATGTTATTTCACGACCAACAAATTTTACACCTTATGAACTTCAAAAAACAATCTATAATATGTATGAAGATTTTTATTCTGTGAAAAATAGTTGGAAGAGATTAAAACATTCTCCAAATAAAACATTCTCTTTTGAAATCTTAGCTTATACTCAAATTAGAGGAAGAAAAATGCTGTATAATCCACAATCAAATCGACATTTAGAATTTTTGAAATCTGTTAGTTAAAATTAAATAAAGAAAAATAATGTTTCACCAATCAGTAGCTAAAAAACATACAGAAATGTTAAATATTGTTTTTTCTTGGGTTTTCTATGGATTTTGAAAAAAATACAATAAATTCTTTTAAGAAGGTTAAAGGTGATATTGAGAGTTTGCAACATCAGATTTCTCAATTAAAAGAAAAAATAGAAGATGTAGATTTAATTCTTCTTAAAAAAGAGAAGGTAAAAAAGAAAAACCCAAAAAGAAGAAATAAAAACTGAAAATATTATTAAAACTAACAGCCTATTAAAAAAACTTCAAAGGTGAGAAGTTTGATAAATTAATAATAAAATGCTAATATTAAAAATCAAAAAATGAAAAAGAAAATAATATTGGGATTAATTCTTTTAAGTTTGTTTGGAATTAATTTTGTTTCAGCTTCAGGATTATGTCTTGGAGACGACAGATATTA
>JAFCCB010000037.1 GCA_017610445.1 Candidatus Dojkabacteria bacterium | reverse complement strand
TTATTCTTTATTTAAAAAGCTTTCGGCTGATATATTTGAAATATGTATTAAAACTCCTCTTTTTAAGAGTTTGTTTATAAATCTTTCGCTGTCATTTAATTATAGAAACGCTTTCAGAGAAGATAACAAAAAACCTTTATTTTATTATACCCTATATTTTCAAACATATATTGTATAAAATAACATATATCAATAAAATATATATTTTAGATATATGGAAAAATTTATATAGTATTGTTTATTAGATATGTTAAGAGAAGACAACCAATAATTTATAAAAATAACAAGACGTTTAATTAATGGCAAAAACAATCAAAACAAGAACAATAACAATATCAGAAAAAGGAGGCACTTTCTCAACTATTTTTCGTAGATTTAAAGGTACAAAAAGCCGAAGTTCAGAAATAGCAAGTCTAAGGCAGCTTTTAAGCAATGAAAAAGCACGGCTCTTACACATCTGCAAAATAAAAAATCCTTCTTCAATATATGAATTAACAAAACTTTTATCCAGAGATTTCAAGGCAGTGAGGCAGGATATCCGGCTTTTAGAACAATTTGGTTTTATAGAACTAATTTCCTCGCACAAACACGGAAGAGAGCGTTTAAGACCTATTGTAGATGCAGATAAGGTAGTTATTACTATTAATTTATAAAAAGATTTAAATTTACTTAATATTTAACCAATAACCATATCATCCACAGATGTATTTACTCTTTTTACACCTAAGTTTTGGAAGCCCATAAAAACTTTTATTTCATAAATAAATTATCAGATATGAGAATAAAATATTTAGTCATATTAAATCTTGTAAGTATTCATAAAATTAATTTTTGGTTTCTCTATCAATTATAATTGATTTATATACTATTAATAACTTTCACTTTTAAAATCTCATCTTCCCTATTAAAAATCACTGCTTCTTACACATAAAATTATCTTATTAAAACTCAATCTCTTTTTTTCTTAACCCCATATCCAATCCCCGCCAACACTAAAACAACAACAATCCCAATAATCCACCACAACTTTGCATTTCCTGTTTCTGTTATTGTTTCGTCTGCTCCAGAAACAGCCTCTTGTTCTTTCTTTTGTTCTTCAGATTTACTTGCTTCACTAATTTTCTCATAAATTGACTTAATACTAACATTTGCTTTATTATCAGCAATTGAATTTAACTTTACATAAATATCATAATATCCATCATTTGTAACATCAAATTTTCTTTCATCTCCAATAACAAGAGTTGCTTCTTGAGGTGTTGATGAAATCTTTATTGTAACTTTTTCAGCACTAACTTCATTAATTTCAACAATATGTTTTTCAGTTCCTACAGGAACTTTAATTTTATCATATTTTGCTAATTGTTTTGAATAACCTTCTGTAAATTGTGCTTCAGATATAATATATGTTTTTGCTTTAAGTGCAGCTAAATCAGAATCAGATAAAGAACTTCCACCACTACAAGCATCAGTTGAAAAAGAAGTTGATGAAGATGAGCCACTATTACTAGCATGATCATAACAAGTAACTATATAAGAATAAGAAGTACCACAACTCAATCCAGATTCAGTTAAAGAAGTTGTGCCAGAAACACTTGCCCCACTTCTACTAACTGTACATATTCCATTTAAACCACTAGTCGCATCACTAGCTGTAATATCTATAGTCAATGAATTTTTGGTTGAACTTGATTTAGATAAAGACACTGTTGGTGCAGTAGTGTCTAAAGTTACAGAAATTTGTTCAGAATTATTTTGATTATTTATAGTATCATTTGAATAAACAGTTATATTATATTTTCCATCAGTAAATCCAGTAGTATCTAAACTAATATTATAATAATCAGCAGTAGGACTAGAAGCTTTTGTGAAGTTTAATTGTGAGCCATTAGGATAAGTTATATTAAAATAAACAGAATCCATTCCAGCAGTTGCATCACTAACACTTGCATTTAAAACCAGTGCACTCCCAGAATAATTCCCATTATCAGTAGTTGTATAAAAACTTGAAACATTTGGTGCAGTATAATCGATTGTAATATTTGCTACAGATATTGTTTGATTTAAAGTAGTTCCATTAGATATATCACAAGAAATATTATATGTTGTTGTTTCAGAAAAATCAGTAACAGAAATACTGGTATTTGCAAATTCTGTCTGATATGAAGTAGTATTTGTAATATTCATTAACCACTCTGTTGCTGCCCCACCACTACTATTATAATAACATGTAATATTTGTCATATTATTTGCGCCATTTGCATCCACAGTTATATTTACTATTAAGGTTGAATAATTTCCATAAATTACAGGAGCAGTCATACTTGTTGTTGCAAAAACAAATCCAATACCAATCAAAATTATAAACAAAACTATATAATCTATTTTCTTTAAATTTTTCACACTCTTTTTATCTTCCATCTTCACACTCTTTTTAATAAAATCTAAAAAGAAAACATCTTTATAAATCTTCCTTTTTTTATTTTTTCAAAAAAAACGATTTTTCCGGCGATAAATTTATTAATACCTTAAAAGTGAGCAGTCTCAACTTGAATATTTAAGAGAATTTACTATTAAACATAAATTAAAATCTTTAATCTTCTCCTTCCAATCTTTTCAATTCTTCTTTATCTCTTTCAAATCTTCCCTTAGCTTCCTGTAATTTTGATTTCCGGTTTTTAATATCATCTAATTCTTCCTTAGCTTCTTTAATTTTCTTTTCTGCATCTTCAAGCCTTTTATCACCTTCTGGTTCATAGCCAGGCTTATCCCCTTTATCATCTTTAATCTTAAAATCAATATAATGTCCTTTAGATTTTAATTTTTTCTTGACAATAAAAAATATTGCAAACACAACAACAATTCCTATGATAATAAAATAAGTTATTTTTGAAGTAGCAATAATTTTTCCTGTGCCAATAAAAGCACCGGTTATACCTCTTTTTTCTTCAGACTCTTCTATAATTTCTTCAGTTTCTGTTTCCTTTTCTGCATCTTCTTCTGTTTCATTTTCATTTACATTAATTGCAACATCAATTTCATTAGCTCCGGTTTCATTAGTCTTATTAATTTCTGGTTCTGGGGGTTTTTCTTTAACTTCTAAATTAATTATTCCCCCTGTAGGATAATTTTCAAATTTATGAATTTTTTTCCCATTAATTTCTATTGCTTTTCCATCTTTTCTTACGATTACTACGATAGAAATAGTGTTTTTACTTGTATGTGATTCAAAAGAAACAAACCCCCCATCATTTGAAGGAATAGGTTCAAAGTATTCTAATAAATCGCTTTTATCTTCATTTGGATTAGGGTCAAGAGTTTTAATTTCTACATCATAATTAGCAAGAGTTTTAACATTTATAGTAGTGGTGGTAGCCAAAATCACAGGCATAGCCAATAAAACAAACAAAACTAAAATAATTAATATCTTCCTCACCATTTCTACATCCTTTTTAATCTTTTTCTAATATTACTAAAAAAACCCTCTTTATAAATATTTCTTTAATTTTAGAATTATTCTAATAATTTACTTATTATAATCAACAAATTTAATAAATACAAATTATAACACATCTTCATTTCAACATTAATATTCCCGGGATCCATAAAAATTTCTTGCGAAGCACCGGTTTTAGAACTGCAATTCATAAAATCCCCTTTATCAATTTTCAAAATTTCTTTATTCGCCTGCCCCTCATTTTCATCTGTGTAATAAACATTTAATTTATATGCTTTATACTTTCCACCAACACCAATCAAAAAACTTTTATCAATCAGCTCATCAAAAGTTTTATTTAAAACATCACAAGCCATTTTATCATCAAAACATTTTTCATTTCTATAACATGCTTTAATTAAATCCTGCAAATTTTCATAATTAGGGATATAACCTGACGCACATTCAGTTGTGTAATACATGCTACTCTGCAAAAAATCAGAAATTTCAACACTTGTCTTTTCTGCAACATCTCCTCTTCCAATGCTAAATGAAAGAAAAATTAATCCTATTATACTTACTATTACAATAATAACCACAAATCCAACTATCTCGTGCTGTCCAAGTTTGTTTTTTGTTTTCATCTTCTTATATTATATATTTTATTCCCTAGTTCTCAATTGTTTTCTCATTAATATTTTAACAGTATTAATTTTATTAGTAATATCACCTGAATAATCATTTTTTCTTACCCCCTGCAATCAGTTTCGCAATCTCGCATTTTTCATGTGGAGCATTATTTTCATATTCTCTCCAGCAAAGAGCAACAAAACTGCTGATTTCAATATCCTCAGTATCATAAACATTAATCACATCACAATCAGGATAATTTCCAAGAGTGCATTCAGTCCAGCCTTTTTCCTCTTTGGAAAATCCTGTTGATTTTAAAACTTTTAAACTTGAAAAATCCCAAAAATCCTTGTAATTTTTTTTATTAATCAGAGCCATTAACTTGTCTCCATCAACACAATTTGACTTTGTTTCAGGACAGATAAATTCAGCAGTTCCAGCCAAATTTTCAATAGCAGAAAGAGTTTTTTCTTCTTTAATCTGAACAGCAGATTCCTGAAGATTCTTGTGAATAATTGAAATAGCAAACAACCCAACTAATATAAAAAATAATATCACAGCCACTATCATGAACGCCATTTCCTGAATCTTCAATTGTGCTTTTTTCATTTTAATATTTCCTTAAAATTGTAAATTTTAAAGATGAGTAATTTAACCTTCTTTTATCTGCCATAATTTTTATTATTGATATTTCCATTTACCACAACCCACAAACAGCCCCCTGGTTTTTTGCATTAATTTTTTCAGCTTCTTGAGATAAAACAAACAAATCCTCAGAAGTTTCTAAACTTCCTGCCATGGCTTTCATAATATTTAAATCAGCTTCGACATTTGAATCACAACCTTTCATTTTAATTATCTTAATCTTATCAATATAAACATCTGATAATTCAGCAAATCTTTTCATTAATCTTTTTAAATTGCATTCATAAATTTCAGGAGAAGACATAATCGCAGCATAAATCAAGCTGCTATCATAATACAAACTCTTTCCTTTTTTAATTATCTTGCCATAATCATATTTATTTTCACAATTATAACCCTCACACATTCCATAAACAGAAATATCACACCCAGCATTAGAGCCAAAACAAACCTTCACACCAGAACAATTTTTTAAATCATCTGAAAAATAAATATTCTCAATTCCCAGTCCTTGAACTTCGTCTTTAATCTCATTTGATGCCTGATAAAAACAATAATCTCTGCCTGAGATGACAATAATATCATCAATTTTAAATGGCATTTTAAATGGTTTTGAAAATAAGTTTAATTGCTTTCCTTCAATTATTTCATCAGCAAAAACATATTTTTTAGTATTAATCTTCCCGCCTTTTTCACCCCACCCCCCAAAAGTTTTTTCAGAAAATGCAATTGTGTTTTTCCCCCAGACACCTGCATCAGAACAATCATAATAAGTCCTTGTGTCTTTTTTAAAATTAATCACATAAGATTTTCCAGAAGCCAAACCAGTTCCCATTGGCTCAAGCAAACCAGCAAGTTTTGCAGCAGTTTCAGTGGAAATTTGATATTCAGATGTTGAAATATATCTAGAAATTCCATAAATTGCCAAGAACAAAATCACAACTCCTGCGATAATCGCAAATATCCAATTGAATGGCATTGCAATTCCTCTTTTATTTTTCATTCTAAACCCCTCAGATATTTTTTAATAAAGTATTTAATCATATTTTTTATTTCTTTAATATTTTCTTTAGTTTCTTCTATAGAAATGTCTTTTCCATAATAATTTATGGAATTCCTTATTTTTCTAAATCTATCAAATTTAATTGAAAGAGTTTCTTCCCTTTTTTCTTTTAAAAAATATGTGAAAGCCTCATGAGAATATATTTTATATCCCTCAATTGCAGAAATAGCTTCTAAAATGCTCCTTAAAATATCATAATAATTAACCATGATTTTTCTAGAAGAATCTTCATCTATGTTTAATTTTTCTAAAAAATTTAAATCTTTTTTAGAATTTTTCAATAAAGATTTTGCTAAATTTATATCCTTTAATGATTTTCTTGCAAGTTCTTTTTTAATAAAATCTTCAAATTTCATTTAAACACCTCAAAAAAACCATAAATAACAATTCCATTAATCAAGTTGTTTAATAATTCCTTATTTTTTATCTTCATTTTTTCAATATCTTTTTTTGAATGAACAAAAATATGAATTTTGTGCCCTAATTTTTTTTCAAATCTTTCTAATTTAACTTCTTTTTTTAAAGGACTTAGGATTAATAAATCTATATCACTTTTAGAAATATTTTCTGCTTTAGCAAAACTTCCAAATAAAACAATAGCCTCTGGATAATTAAATTTCTCTATCAAATAATTAATAATCCCTGAATCCTGTAAAACATTAAGATTATAATCTAATTTTAATTGTTTAAATTTTTTATTATCATTATTTGCCTTAAATAAAAGATGATTTAATTTTTTTTCTGATTTTAAAATTCTTTTTTTCTCAAGTTCTTTTAGATATTTGGAAATTGTTGTTGGCGATTTTTTTAGTAATTTAGAAAGTTGTCTAACATGAAACTCTCTTTCAGGTTCTTTGATAAAAAATTCTAAAATTTTATTGTCCATTTTTATATACAATTGTCCAATATTTTAAACAATTGTCCATTTTTAAATGTTTTGAAAAAATCAAACCAAATTAACAAGAGCATCATTAAACCCCTTGTCAATTTTAATCGCAACTTTCCCTTTTTCAACAGCAACACAATAAGGATTGCTTTCTTTAGTTATTTTTTTAATATCAATATGTTTAATATTAATATAAGGCATGTTACAGGCATTTTCACGAGGATAAAAAAATAAGTTTGCATCAGCCCCCGCATACAAACTAATATCTGAATAAATTTCCTTGCTATAAACTCCTTTTGGAACATCAGATAAATTCGCAAAGCAGATATAATCTAAATTCCCAGGAAGAGTAGAAGAAAACTCAAAACTTGAACTCTGAGAATTCCACGCTTTATTAATATTTTTTTCTAAATCCTCAAGAAACAAACCAATTTGAGTGCATTTTTTCAAACCCAAAAAATGATTGACTGCAATTCCTGCAACAACCAAAATAAAAATAATTATTATAATTGAAAAAATAACTCCAAATGACATGCCAAATACCTGCTGTGCTTTACAACTCTTTTTCATGTGTATAAATAAGAAATATGATTAATAAATGTTTAGATAAAATTAAATGTCACAATAAAAACATTTATATAGTTGATTATGTATTGATATATAATAAATACATAATGGAAAAAACAACAATTTTATTAGATAAAAAAATAATTGAGAAATTAAAATTAAGTAAAGAATATCCTAGACAAACTTATAATGAATTATTAGAAAAAATGGCAGGTATTTTTATTAAAATAAAACAAAGAAATCAATATGACGAGTTTTTACATAAAATCCAACAACCAAAAATGAAAGAGCTTTGGGATAATAAAGAAGATGAAATCTGGGAAAAAGCATAAGAGGTAAAAAATGTATAATTTTGGAGATATAATTTTAGCAGAAGTTCAATTTACAGATACTTTTGAAATAAAAACAAGACCTGTTTTAATTTTATTTGAAGAACAAGGAAATATTGTGGTTGTGGGAATAACAAGTAATCTTCAGATGAAAGGAATTCCTTTAACAAAAAAAGAAGGGGCAATAAAAGAAAGTGTTATTAAATTAAATTATATTTTCACAATCTCAGAAAAAATGACTAAAAAATTTTTGTTTTCAATTTCAAAACAAAAAAAAGATTTGATTAAATCAGAGTTAATTAAAAAATTAAATTAATTTCCTGCTATTTTTATATTTATAATTTTCTAAAACTACAAGCTTTAAAAATAAATAACTTAAGATTATCTTATTTACCTTTATATTTTGATAATTCCCTTATTATCTTTCTAATATGAAAGCTATAATATGAGTAGCTTAATTTCTTTTAATCAGCTATCCTATTTAAATAAATTATTAAATTAAATCACAACTCAATTACATCCTCGCCAACAGCATAAGGATTTATAATTACTGAACAAGTATTTGGATTTGCCTGATTATTATATTCATCTTTGCATCTAATGTAATATTTCTGATTAACTTTCCATTCTGCAGTATGAACTTTCTCATTTTCATAAGGCATAGCAATCCCATCATCAATTTCAAAATTACAATCTTTATTAGAATAACTGCAAACAGATTTTTCATTAGTTATGATTTTTAAATCACCTTCTTTATAAACTCTTATAACACTAGGGCTTTCTCTATCTACTTCAACATTAAATGTAGTATTATCATAATCAGCATTCCCGCCTAAATCAACACATTTGAAATAATAAGTATAAGTTCCTGTAATTCTATCTTGTCTTTGTGTATGCTCATTTAAATCTGTTTCAGCAAACATAATATAATCTTCATCATTTGCAGGAGCATTATTATATTCATCATTATAATAATAACAAAACGCCTTGCCATTATCATATCCATTATCTGTTTTTATTTTTAAGAAAACAGGAATTGTATCTGTGCTTCCTCTGATTGTTTCATTTGGTTCAACTTCTAAAATATTCAAAGGTTGAGTTCCAATTACCTTGTATAAATAACTTTGAGTATTAACATTCCGGTTTCCTTCTTCCACATTTGGCTGATCTTTGCATCTGAAATAATATTTGTTCTCTTTTCTATTTTCAATTCCTGTTAAAGTTGTCTTACAAGTATAAACATTATTATTATTCATTTCCCATAAATTATTATCACAATCCATAAAAGTTTCCATATTATCCCATATTCTGTCTTCTGTGCTCCATTTGCATTCAGCAGGCTCATTAACATAAACCTGTAAATCTAAACTTGTTTTATTAAACTGAATAGGGCTCCCACTTGCTACATTCACATCTTCAATTCTTGGTGCAGTTGTATCAGGTCCTGCCTGAACTTTAAATCTGACAGAATAAGCATCCTGATTAAAATTCCCATTTGCATCCTGGCATCTTACATACAGAGTATATGTTCCGTCATTCTTCAACTCAGGAGCAACAGCATTAATTGCATCAGAGTATGATTATAAGAAAACAAACTATCTCCTCCAAAATAATAAGACATTTGTTCAAAACCAACAGTTAAATTATAATCTATCTTGCACTGAGCAGGTTCATCTGTTTCAATTGTAAATTCAAGTGGAAAAAATGCTTTAATATCAGGAGTTATCTCAACTCCTGTTGCAGGAGGACGAACATTTATATCAAGAATATATTTATACCCTTTAGAAATATCAATCATTCTAATTTTAGGAGAATTAACATCATGAGGATTTACCCAAGTGCATTTTTCATCTTCTGTTCCTGCATTAAGCAACTCACAAGCCTGTCCAAGTGATTTGCATCTATATTCAGAACATCCTCCTTGAATATCATTGCATTTTTCACAATCAGCACCACCAATTGGAGGTTGCCATGGCTCACAGTTAAATTCAACAGTTTCAGTTGATTCTTTTTTGTATGTTAAAAGAAAAATACCAACACCAACCCCAATTCCAAATAATCCAGGAGTAAGCCATTTTTGTCCAAATACAGCCCCACCTTTGCCAACAATATCTGTAGCAATTTGTGTTGAGATAGTTCCTGCAAAACCAGAAACAAAACCCCACTGAAACCCATCTTTCCCCCCAATCATAGTTCCAATTCCTCCAGTAACTAATCCAATTCCAGCAGCAGAAATTAAATTCTTACCTAAATTTTCTGTAAAGTAATTTTTAAGTCCTTCTGTGAAACCTAAACCTCCTGTTGAAGATTTTAATGTCATGCTTCCATCAGCTATAATTGAATCAAATTCTGTTTTTGTAATCTTAATTGCCTCACCTTTAACAGGAACAGCATAATAAGTCTCTCCAACTTGTTTAACTCCTTGAAGTGCAACTTCTTTTGCTCCTACAGAACCTCCTGTAATTGTTGTTTC
>JAFCCB010000011.1 GCA_017610445.1 Candidatus Dojkabacteria bacterium | reverse complement strand
CTATCCAATGTTGATTATAGAGTATAAAAAAAGAAAATCTTATTATAGAGCACTTCAAAAAGATGAAGAAAATTTTGTCAGATATTTTTTAAGGAGATATTTAGCTGTTCATAAGAAAAGACTTTAAATCTCTTTCTTATCTAAAAATTTAGCTAAATCTCTCATATCTTCTGGTCTACCTTCTAATTCATCGTAATACTTAGAATCCATAAATTTAAAATAATTCATAATCTTACCAACGTCCGCCTTATAATCATCAATCCCTCTCTTCCTCATGTGCATATAAAAACCTTGAGCATACTTCGCAATTCCTTTTGTAAGCATTCTTTTGGCAGAATCATCTATTCTATGAGTTTCAGAAAGAAGCCGAGTCATGTCAGAAATTTCTCTTTTTATTCCTTGTTCAATTGTTTCTTTATTCTTTTTGCAACGATATTCTAATCCATGCTCAACTAAACCTTCAGTAAGAGCCCTCAGACCTTCAAGCATTTTTTCATTAAATCCGCATATTGGCATTCTTCTTTCTCCTATTGTATTTATTTAATTAATAATATAAGTTATATAAAATATCTCTAACTAATTCTTTACGAAAACGAAATATTTATATACTAATAGTTCATTTATGTAAAAATATGAATAAAATAGACAAAAAAATACTAAAAGAACTACTTAGAAACTCAAGAATAACTTTATCTAAATTAGGTAAAAAAGTAAGATTATCCAGAGAAAATGTTTATTATAGAATCCAGAGTCTCTTAAAACAAAAGGTTATTAATGAATTTGTAACAGAAATCAATTACAAAGCTTTAGGATTTTTTCATAATGTAGTTTTTTTACAATTTGATAAAATCACTGATGAAAAAGAAAAACAAATCTTAGATTATTTAGAAGAAAACTCTCAGGCAAATTGGGTAGGTCCTTTAACTGGAAAATGGAGTTTATGCTTTGATGTTTATTCAAAAGGCCAAAAAGACCTAAATGACTTTATTACAAGTTTTTTAACGAAATTTAAAGAAAATATAGGGGAATATTTGGTATTAGATGTTTCAGAAGCTGAATATTTTTTTAATAAAATAATTGACCAGCCTTTAATTAATATGGGAAAAGAAGATAAGGCAATAGAAAACTTTAAGATAGACAAAATCAACCTAAATATTTTAAAAAAATTAAATGCTAATCCTAGGGCAACATATATTGAAATATCTAATGGATTAAAACTTACACCAAATGCAATGAAACAAAGGATAAAACAACTTGAAAAAAATAAGATAATCTTAGGTTATTCTATCTCTATAAATTACAAAGCTCTTGGATTTGAATGGCAAGGTTTTCAGATAAAACTAACAAAACCAAATAAAGAAATTGAAAAAAGAATTAAAGAGTATTTTAGGACAAATAAAAAAATAACTTTTTTTTACCAATATACCAAGTCAGGAGTATATGATTTTGATATAGGGGTTATAGTTAAGAATTCCTCTGAATTAAGAGATTTCATTAATGATTTAAGGTCAAAATTTTATGATGAAATAAAAATCTATGATACTTTCTTGATTTTAGAAGAGACATCAAGCTACAAACTTCCAAAGATTATATTTGAGTAAATTTAAAAACATAAAAAAATATGTAATAAAATGGAAAAAGATACAGAAAAACAAATATTGCAGTTTTGGAAATCTAAAAAGATTTATAAACTAAAGTTTACACATATAAATTAAGATGGACAAGTATAAATTAAGATGGACAAGTATAAACTAAAATGGACAAGATTACAGAATGCTATTTTCAGACTTCTATGTATTAATGCTGGAAATTCATTAAGTCAAAGAGAAATAGCTAAATTACTTAAAGTATCCCCAACCGCTGTTGGAAAATCATTAAAACAATTAAAAAAAGAAGATATTTTAAAGATTGCTAATTATCATGGAAAGGCGAATATTTCCTCTGTTGAATTAAACAGAGACAATAAAAAAGCAATTGAAATGAAGCGGGTTGAAAATTTAAAAATGATTTATGAATCCGAACTTTCTGACTTTTTATTTGAAGGATTCCCAGGATGCACGATTATTCTTTTTGGAAGCTATTCAAAGGGAGAAGACATAATAAGCTCAGATATTGATATTGCAATAATTGGAACAAAGGGAAAAACAATTAATATAGAGAAGTTTGATAAATTCCTTGGAAAAGAAGTAATAATTAATTTTTATGATTCATTTAAAAATATTCATAATAATCTTAAAGAAAATTTATACAATGGAATAGTTTTGGTGGGAGGTGTTGAATTATGAAACTATTAAAAAATTTTGGTAAATTATTAAAGGAAGGAAAGGTAAAAACACAAACCCCAAATAAATCAAGAGCAAATTTTTTAATACAAGAAGCTAAAAAAACACGTTTATTTCTTAAAAAATTAATAAAAAATTTTGAGATAAATAATGAAAATTCTAATAGTATAATTAAACTAATTTATGATATTATTATGGAATTAATAAGAGCAAGAATGTTATTAAATGGATTTGGCACTACTGGAGTTGGTGCCCATGAAGCAGAAGTTTCTTATTTGAAAGAATTAGGTTTTTCTGAAAATGAGGTGCAATTCGCAGACCAGCTAAGATATTTTAGAAATGGAATAATATATTATGGAAAAATATTAGATAAAGAGTATGCAGAAAAAGTCTTAAATTTCCTAAACAGGATATATCCTAAATTAATTAAAAGTTTGCAGGAAAAAAATGTATAAATCACAAGAAACAGAAAAACAAATATTGCAGTTTTGGAAATCTAAAAAGATTTATGAAAAATCTGTTAAGAAAAATACAAATGGGAAGCCATTTTATATGATGGACGGGCCTCCTTATGCAACAGGGCATATTCACATGGGAACTGCTCTTAATAAAATTCTAAAAGATATTGCTATGAGGAGCCATCGGTTGCAGGGATTTAATGTTTTTGACAGAGCTGGTTATGATACTCATGGACTTCCTATTGAATTTCAGATTGAAAAAGAAATCGGAAGCAAATCAAAAAAAGACATTGAAAAATATGGCGTGAAAAAATTTGTTGATAAATGCAAAGAGTTTGCGACAAGATTTATTGGGGTTATGAATGATGAGTTTGAGAATTTGGGTGTTTGGATGAATTTTAAAAATCCTTATCTTACTTTAAATAAAGAGTATGTTGAGACAATCTGGGATTGTTTTAAAGTTGCAGATAAAAAAGGATTGTTATATTTGGGGAAATATCCTGTTCATATTTGCCCGAGATGTGAAACAGCTGTTGCTTACAATGAAATTGAATATGCAAAGCAGGAGGACATGAGTATTTTTGTCAAGTTTCCTTTAAAGGATAAAAAAGATGTTTTTTTGATAATCTGGACAACAACCCCCTGGACTTTACCTGGAAATACCGGGGTTATGATAAACCCTAATTTTGATTATCAGGAAATTTCAGTTGGAAGAGAGAAATGGATTATGGCTAAAGAGCTTATTCCTAAAATAATGAAAGAAATAAAAAAAGATTATGCTGTTAAAAAAACATTTAAAGGGGAGCAAATGAATGGCTGGGAGTATGAAAATCCTCTTTCTAAAAATCTAAATCTGAACTTGAAAAATGCCTATAAGATTATTTTTTCTAAAAGATATGTTAATTTAGAGGAGGGAACTGGTTTGGTTCATTGTGCTCCTGGGCATGGGAAAGAGGATTTTGAAGTTGGCAAAAAATATAGACTAGATATGCCTTCGCCTGTGAATATTAATGGAATATTAACTAAAGAGGCTGGGAAATATGCAGGGAAAAAAGCAAGAATTGTTGATGATGAAATTATTAGTGATTTAAAAAAAGATAATATGCTGGTTTATGAAAAAAAATATCTCCATGATTATCCTTTGTGCTGGAGATGCAAGAGCCCGCTGTTGATGATTTCTCAACCGCAGTGGTTTCTGAAGATTTCTGCTATTCATTCTGAATTATTAAAAGAAAATGAAAAAACAAACTGGATTCCTAATTACATGAAACTGAGAATGAAGGCATGGTTGGATGGAATTTCTGACTGGCCTGTTTCAAGAAAAAGATATTGGGGGACGCCTTTGCCAATTTGGGTCTGTGAAAAATGCGGTAATAAAATTGTTGCAGGAAGTATTGCAGAATTAAAAAAATTAGGCGGGAAGATTAAAAGTGTTCATAAACCTGAAATTGATGAAGTTGTGCTAAAATGCAAGTGCGGAGGCAGAATGAAAAGAGTTCAAGATGTGTTGGATGTTTGGTTTGATTCTGGTGTTTCAAGCTGGGCTGCTTTAAATAAAAAAGAATTTAAAAAATTCTGGCCTGCTGATTTAAATTTAGAGGGCAAAGATCAGATAAGGGGATGGTGGAATTCTCAGCTGATTTTATCAGAAATAAAATTTAATAAAAAACCGTTTAAAAATATTCTTGTCCATGGAATGGTTTTAGATTTAGGGAAAAAGAAAATGTCTAAATCCAAAGGAAATATAATAAAACCTCAGGAGATAATCGAAAAATACAATAGAGATTATTTAAGATATTATTTTGCAAAAACTTCCAAAGGGGATGATTTTGCGTTTAATGAATCTGAGTTTAAAGAAATTCAGAAAACATTCAGGGTTTTAACTAATGTTAATAATTTTGTTAATCAATTGAAGAATAAAAAATCTGTTCTGAAAGTTGAAGATAAATGGATTTTGAGCAGGTATAACAATTTGATTGGAAATGTGATTAAAAGTTATGATGATTTTAAATTTTATGAAGTTGTTCAATTAATTGAAGATTTTTTGATTGTAGATTTATCAAGGACTTATATTCAAATTATCAGAGAAAGGCAGGCAGAAGTTTATGAGACTCTAAATAAAATAAGAATTGGGCTGTTTAAGCTTCTTGCTCCTGCAATTCCTTTTTTGTGTGAGGAAATTTGGCAGGAACTTAGAGAGAAAAAAATTGTGAAAGAAGAATCTGTGCATCTTTCTGACTGGCCTAAAGTGGATAAAAAGATGATTAATGAGAAATTAGAGAAAGAATTTAATATGGCTTTTGAAATTATTGAAAAAGGTTTGGCTGAAAGAGATAAAACTAAAATTGGATTAAAATGGCCTTTAACAAAAGCTGTTATTTCTGCTGATAATTCTGTTAATAAAGAACTGCAGAAAATAATTGCTAATCAATTAAATGTTAAGGGAGTGGAGATTAAAAAAGGTAAATTAAATGTTAAACTTGATACAAAAATGACTTCTGAATTAAAAGCAGAAGGTTATGCCCGGGAGATTTCAAGGAAAGTTCAGGCTTTGCGTAAAAAATCTGGGTTAGTTAAAAATGACCGGATTAAACTTGCTCTTGTAGTTGATGATGATTTTAAGAAACTGATTGTTGGACAAATTGATTTAATCAAAAAAAGAACAAACAGTGACGCTGTTTTGATTGGAAAAGTTGAAGAAAAAGGTTATAGATATAAGACAGATGAAAAGATTAAAGACAAGCATCTAAAAATACTTTTCACAAAACTATCATCTTAATACCATTTTCAAATAACAAAAACATTTAAATACTAAATCCCACTTATTCTATCATGATAGTTAAAGAGGAGTTTTTGGGCAGACTGAGGAAAATATTTGACCTTAATATGTATGAAGTTAAAGTGTGGACTGCTTTGCTTTCACGAGGGGTTTCTACTGCTGGTGAATTAAGTAATATTTCTGATGTCCCAAGAAGCAGGACTTATGATATTCTTGAAACTTTGGAGAAAAAAGGTTTTATCGTCATGAAATTAGGAAAGCCAATTAAATTTGTTGCTTTGAAACCTGAAGAAGTTATTGAAAGAGTGAAAAAAAACCTAATAAAAGGTGCAGATGAAAAAAGCAAGAGATTGGATAAATTAAAAGGAGAGGACATCCTTAATGAATTAAATTCTCTATTTACTAATGGGGTGAAATTTGTTGAACCTTCTGATTTGTCTGGAAGTTTAAGAGGAAGACAAAATGTTTACAATCATTTAGATATGATGATTAGAGAGGCTGAAAAAACAATTACAATTGTTACAACTGCTCCTGGCTTGAACAGGAAACTTGAAGCTTTAATGCCTAGTTTTGAAAAAGCAAAGAAAAGAGGGGTTGTAATAAGAATTGCAAGCCAAATTACTGCAGAAAATAAACAGGTTGCAAAAGATTTGTCAAAAGTTGCTGAGGTTAAAAACAGCAATGAAGTCAGGGCAAGGTTTGCAATTGTTGACAGCAATCAATTATTGTTTATGATTTTAGATGATGAAAAAGTTCATCCTAATTATGATGTTGCTATTTGGCTTTCAACAGATTTTTTTGCTGTTGCAATGGAGCAGTTATTTGAGGCTGCTTGGAAAGGGTTTAAGAAGATTTAAAAGGGAAATTTCTTGGTAAATATTTTAATTGATGTTAAATGGATTTTAAAATTTGAGTTGCGCGTAAGTGTGAAACAACGTTCTCTAAATTTTATTTTAATAAGTCCAGAATCCCCAACCTTAAATCTGTTATTCTCTTTAAAATCTCTTTTGCTTCTTTAATAAAAATTTCTTTTCCATAATAATTAATGCTATTTCTTATCTTTCTTAATTCATCAAATTCTTCTGCGATTATATTTTTATTAAGTATTTCTTTTAAAAAATAAACATAACATTCATGATTATAAATTTTAAATCCATTTTTTAGGGCTAAGGATTCTAAAAGTCCTCTAAGTGAATCATATAGTAAAGATATTTTTGAGACAGAAGTTATTTCATCAAGTTCAAGTTTTCCTTCAGAATCTAATTTATTTTTGCTTGTTTTTAACAAAGATTTAATTAATTCTTCATCCTTAGTTATTTCTTTAGCTATTCTTTTTTTGATACATTCTTCAAAATCCATTATAATTTTATTTTTCCATTTAATATATATCCATTAATAATATTATTAGCAAGTTCTTTGTTGTTTATGTGTTTTATTGAATCAAAAAAGAATAATTGTATTTTTCTTTTTAATTTTTTCTCAAATTCTGAAAGTTTTAATCTTTTTTTATGAGCTGTAACACATAAATCAATATCTGAATCCTGTTTTGCTTCTGCTTTAGATAAAGAACCAAATAAAATAATTGTAGGAGATAATAAAGTTTTGTTTAAATATTCTAGAATATCTAAAAATTTAGTTCTCCAATAAATTCTCGATAAATCAATGAAATCCTTGCTATTTTTATTTGCATAATAATAAATATAATTTCTATCTTTTTCCATTAACAATAGATTCTTTTTATAATAACTTAGTAATAATTTAGAAGAAGTTGGTGGTGATATTTTCATTAAACGAGAGTATTCTCTAATATTAATTCTTCTGTAACAATCTTCAAAAAATGGTTTTAAATTGTTAATAATATTTAACATATGTTAATAATATTTAACATAGATTTATAAATCTTTCTATTAAGAATGAATATATTTTATCCCTTGATTAAATTGGTTTTAATGGGTTTGGGGGTGGAGGGTAGTTGAAATGTTTTTTTAGATTTTATTTTACCAATTATTGCTCCTGCAAAGAATCCAATAATAATATAAAGTATGAGCACAATATTACTCACAGTCCAAAATGTAGCAAAATTTAAGATATCACAAAGAATATTTGATTTATCTAATGCACCTCCAAAACTTCCTTCTGGAACTCCTAATGGGTTAGAATAATAACTAGCACAATACATAGTGAGTATCATTAAAATTAAACTCAAAATAAATCCTATTCCTGCTCCAATCAATCCATATTTCAACCACTTTTTCATATTACTACTAATCCCCAGTTTTAAAAACTCTTCTGCAAAATTAAAGGTGTGCGTAATTTAATTAAACATTGATAATTAAAAGATTTTAATTAAATTTAAAAACATTCTAAAGTTTTATTTTCTATGAAACCAATTTTAATTATTTCTGCTACCCAAAAATCTAAATTAAAAAATTTACCTTTGGTAAAATCATTAAATAAAATTTCTAAAAAAGATTATAATTTAAAGGTTATTACAAAAAATAAACAAGGACTGCCTTTGATTTATAATAAATTTTTAAATAAAACTCTGGTTAAAAATTATGATATTATATTATTTGTTCATGATGATGTTAGTTTTCATAAACCAAAATTATTAAAAAAACAGCTTTATGAGGCTATTGAAAAATATGATATTGTTGGTTTGGCAGGGGCTTCAAAAATTAAGATACAAAATTCTTCTCTATGGCATGTAATGGCAGATAAAACCTGCGGTTCTGGATGTATTTGGTATATTTCTGATAATAAACTCCAATCAACATTATTTGGACATTTTCCTAAACAGTGTGTAGTTATGGATGGTTTATTTCTTGCAGTTAATTTAAAAAAAGTTCTTGAAAAGAATTGGAAGTTTAATGAAAATTATAAATTTCATCATTATGATATTGCCAGTTGTTTAGATGCATTTAATAAAAATTTGAAATTAGGAACTTGGCCAATAAAAGCAACTCATTTATCTTCTGGATTATTATCTTTTGA
The DNA here is from genome assembly GCA_017610445.1 of Candidatus Dojkabacteria bacterium. Classification (GTDB taxonomy): domain Archaea; phylum Nanobdellota; class Nanobdellia; order Pacearchaeales; family GW2011-AR1; genus ARS1285. Next base: position 28,043 of record JAFCCB010000011.1, on the reverse strand, counting down.
GAATAAAGAATGGAAAGAGAGTAATAATAAATTTCTGCAAGAGTATGGTGGAGAATATGAGATAAATAATGTTTGTGATTAAGTGCAAAGCATTTATATACCCTTTATCTGATAAACAATTACCTAAAAATAAATTAAATTAAGATTAGCTAATTAACTAATCATGTCAAAAGAAATTACAGGACGATTTCTTAACACAATTTATTTATGTTAGTATAAACATGGTAGAAAAATTTAGACAATTAGGCATTAGTGAACCCACTCTAAAAGAGATTAAAAAGTTAGGATTTAAAGAACCAAGCGAGATTCAGGAAAAATCTATTCCTTTAGTTCTTGAGGGCAAAGATGTTATAGCCGGCGCTTCAACAGGAAGTGGCAAGACACTTGCATTTGGGACAGGACTTATACATAATTCAAAACCAGATTGTGGTATGCAAGGATTAATTCTTACTCCTACAAGAGAGTTAGCAGAACAAATTACAAGAGAGTTAAAAAAATTTGTAAGCAATAAAAAATTAAATATTATTTCTATTTATGGTGGGATGTCAATAAACAGACAAATAAATGAATTAGAAAGCGCGGAAATTGTTATTGCAACTCCTGGAAGATTATTAGACCATTTATCAAGAAAAACAATTGATTTGCAGTATGTTAAGACACTTGTATTAGATGAAGCAGACAGAATGTTAGACATGGGGTTTAAAGAAGATGTTGAAAAAATAATTAATCAGTGCCCTGAAAAAAGACAGACATTATTATATTCTGCTACAATCTCTTCTGATATTGTTATGATTGCAGAAAAATATATGATTAATCCTGTTGAGGTTTCTGCTGAAATTTATGTAGATTCTTCAAAATTATCTCAGATATATTATAATATTAATGATGATTTAAAATTTTCTTTATTAAAACATTTATTGGAAACTGAAAAATCTGAATTAGCAATGGTTTTTTGCAATACCAGAAGAAATGTTGATTTTGTTGTGAATAATTTAAAGGCAATAAGGATTAATGCGCTTCCTATTCATGGTGGATTCTCTCAGAAAAAAAGAAATAAGATAATGAAAATATTTCATTCAAATAGAGTTCCTGTTCTTGTCTGCACAGATGTTGCTGCAAGAGGGCTTGATATAAAAAATGTCACTCATATTTACAATTATGATATTCCAAAAGAAGCTAAAGAATATATTCATAGGATTGGAAGAACCGCAAGAGCAGGTGAAAAAGGTAAAGTTATTAATATAATCACAAGTAGAGATTATGATAATTTTTCAAATGTTTTAAAACATTATTCTGATTTTAAAATTAAACTTGAAGAAACATCATATATCAAGAGAGTAGAATTAAAATGGATGGCTCATAGTAGATATGATGGAAGGAGAAATAGCAGATTTGGAAATAATCGTGGTAGAAGAGATGACCAAAGAAGTTATGGTGGAAGAGGAAACAGAAGTTATGAAAGAAAGCCTAGTTCTAAAGGAAAATCTAGAAATTATGGTGGAAGAGAAGATAGAAGAAAAGATAGCAGTAGAAGTTATGGTAATAGACAATTAGTTTCAAGAGGTAGAGAAAGAGAAAGAAGTTTTTCTTCTGGACAAAGTTCTGAAAGCAAGAGAGGATATGAAAGAAGAGAATTGAAAAGAAGAAATAATTCTGGTAGAAATGTTAAAAATCGAAGAAGTGGTGGAAGAAGGGATAATCAAAGAGATAAAAGAAGATATTAATTGGTTAACGTTTGCAGGTAAAAAAAGTCTGAAAGATTTGGGTGGAATGTAATAGAACTCTTTAATCGCTGTTAAACTCTTTTTATAGAACAAGAAAATTCTTAATTTTCGCAGAGTAAAAATTGCTTTTTGAGTGGGCTTAGAATTTAGTGAGAAGAAGTGCGATTATATTATCTGCCATAAAAAAATTCAAACTGCTCTTTATATCTATCTCTTCCAAAAACTTCTTTAATTTCTTTCTCAGAAAATCCATTTTCTAAATAAACCTCTCTTAACTCTTTTGGGTGATTATCAATTAAAGATTGTATTAAAGGTTTATTCATTTCTCCAGCTTCTGTTGCAATTAACCCATAAAGTCCAAAACAAAGTCCTGCTAGTCCTCCAACAACCTCTGGTACAAAACTAGGGCTATCAATCTTACTTCCTAAATAAGCACCTAATGCGCCAAATCCTAACACTATACCTCCTTTTACAATCTGGCCATATCTGTGACCAATTGAACCTGGAAAACCTAAATCTCCTGCATATTCACAATAATCATTAATTTTATTTTTAGAAACCCCCTTATCTATTAAATCAAAACAAATCTTTCTAAGTGCTTTAGTGCTTCCTAAACTTCTGAAAGATTTATTGTTACCCTGTTTGCTTTTCATCTTAATTTTATAACTTTGCTCAGTTTTTAAAGATTATTGTTCTTTTCTGCATATCTTTTGGGAGCACTTCTTCCTAGTGGGTGGGCAAGTAATTTGATTTTGAAGTAATTATATAGAATAACAAAATGGAATTGGAAGGAGTTAGCCATCCCATTAAATAAGAGAAGTTAAAGTGTTAAGATATTTTTTGGGGATTTTGTATTAATTATTTTACAGGGATATTCTTAAAATCTTTTTCTTTTAGTAAAATATATTTATAAACAGTTTTTATTAACTCATTTGATGTTGAAAAATTAGATTTTCGATTTTTATCATAATAAGTATGTAGGATTGTTCTCAAGTTTAATTCTTTTAAATGACTGATTATTGGAACAAAATCGCTATCGCATGCAATTAATATTGCTTTTTTAATGTTTTTGTGTAGGGGTGGAATGGACATAAGGTCCATAGTTACTAAAGTATCAACTCCTTTTTGATGATAAGTATTTTTTATCTTTTGACATCTACCTTCCCTTATAGTTATTTCTTTATTTTTATTGATAGATTTAATGAACTTATCATAACTTTCTTTTCTTTTATTCTCTTCGCTAGTTGGTTTATAGCTTTGAAATGGCGGAGCAGTGTAATAGAAAACATGTTTGCATGCTAAATTTTGGTTTGATGCTAATTTCTTTGCAAATTTTATTATATCAAATTTAAGATATCTGCCTTTCCCAAAATGTTTAGAAAGTTTAGATAAAAATCCTGCATCAATAAAAACTATAACCTCTTCTATAATAAAAAACTCATCTGGCAACCTTTCGATCACTGGGGCTCATGTTAATATTAATAATAATCTAGTCTTTATAAGTTTTGTTGTTTGAGGATTTTAGTGCAATGTTCCTGAAAGGAAAAATTCTAGGGTTGAGAATTCACCATATAATTTAAAATCAGGCTTTTGGCAGGTGGGAAGGTCGTAGCCATCCTATTAAATAAGAGAGGTTGGAGTGAGATGATATTTTTTGTGGGTAAATAGTTTTAAAAAGAAAGAATCATCATAATCACAATGGCAGAAAAATCACAGTGGTTAAAAGTTATTAAGGCTATCTCATTAATCGGAATTGTTTTAAGTATAATTGGTTTTATTTTATTTATAATTCCTGCTTTTGGAGGAGAATGGGGAGGGATTGTTAGTATTGGAATATTTTTACCTTCTTTTTTGTTCTTTCTATTTATATGGTTAATTGGAATTTGGATTAATTATTTAATTGGGAGAAATAAAGTTCTTGCAAATATTATTTCTGGAATTGGACTTATTGCATCTATATTTGCTCTTATCAGGATAATTGCTACTCCTAATTGGTTGCTTTTTGCTTTAATTTCTCTAATGGCATTATGTGTTATGGGTTTAATCTTCTTTGGTTTTTTATTGTATATGATTAATAGAAAATAATTTTAATTATTTCTAGATAGTTATAAAATATCATCAGTTCGTTCGCGACAATCCCTCACAAAACTGGGTGGGTGAGCAATTTGATTTTTAGTAAAGTTTAAAATTAAAAAATCGAATTGGGAAATTGGTCTGGGGGGTGGCTAAATCCTGATTTTACTATCTTTAAAAACTTGAAAAATGGGTGAATTCTCAATTGAAACTAACATGACATTAAACGAACTTTATTGATTTTAATGTCGTTATTTAGGAAGTTTTAAAAATCAATTTTTCTTTTATCTATTAATCTATCAAAATAAGGTTATTTAGATGATAAAATTAAGCTACTCATCTTTAAAGCTAAAAATAATAAAAAGATATGAGATAAAATGGAACAAGTAAAAAAAGTTAAACTAACAACAAATTATGGGGATATTGTGATTGAATTATATGATGATATGCCAGTTACAACTGGTAATTTTGAAAAACTTGTTAAAGATGGAATTTATGACAGGGTTATTTTTCATAGAATTATTAGTGGATTTATGATTCAGGGAGGGGATCCAACTGGAACAGGAATGGGGGATCCTAAGATTCCAAAAATCCAAGATGAAGGGAACAATTTCAATGGCAAATGCAGGGCCAAATACAGGGAGTAGCCAGTTTTTCATAAATTTAGTTGATAATAATTTTCTTGATAATAAACATCCAACATTTGGAGAGGTTATTGAAGGAATGGAAATTGTTGATAAAATTGCTTCTGTTGAGACAGATGCAAATGATAAACCTGTTGAAGATGTTGTGATTGAGAGAGCATCAATTCTCTAATCATCAATAATTCTCCAACTCGCTAATCTGATTTTTATAATATTATAACATACTTAAATCAAATCAGCTCGTATATGATGAACACCAATATTTTTAATCTTTGTTGTTGTATTCTTACCTAAAAGAGATTTATTTTTACTATTTATTAACACTACATTATAATTATTATCTCTTGCTTCATAGAGATTTTCAGAGAGTTTTTTGTTAACAAAAACTTTAATTTCTTTATTCAGAAACTTTTGTTTATTTTGTTCTGCTGTTTCTCGGTGGGCTTGCATTAATTCTTTTGCTCTTTTATGAATAATTTCCGGAGATAATTGTTTTAATTTTCCTGCGGGTGTTTGTTTATGCGATGAGAATTTGCTCAAATTAAAAACATCTGGCTTAAATTTTTTAATAAAATTCATGTTTTTAATATGGTCACTTTTTGTCTCAGTTGGATAACCAACAATAATATCTGTTGCAATTGTGATATTTGGAATTTCTTGTCTGAATTTTTTTATAATTTTTTCTGCTTGTTCAATTTTGTAAAGTCTGTTCATATCTTTTAGAATTTTATTGCTTGCTGATTGAATTGGGATATGGAGAAATTTGTATACTTTAGGATTTTTATAAATTTTAATAAGTTCTTCTAGAATTGGATAAATGTTGTTTGGGTCTGACATTCCCAACCGAAGTTTAAATCTGTGATTGAGGTTTAGGATTTTATTTAAAAGTTGCGGTAATTTCTGATTAGTATTCTTATTTTGGTATCTCTTATTCATAGAACTCTTTAAAGATGAGTTTTCATTGCTCTTGTTTTGAGAAGATAATGAAATTTTAGAATTTAATTCTAATTGGTTTTTATCCATCCCATAATTTGCGCAATCCTGAGAAGTTATCCAAATTTCTTTTGCTCCTTGTTTTAAATCATTTTCTATTGATTTGAGAATTTGTTTTTCTGGATATGAAAAAAGTTTTCCTTTTGCTAATCTTACTTTGCAGAAACTGCAATTTCCTAAACAACCCTCACTTATTTGAGTAATGCTGATTAATTTATTATTTGGGATTTTTGGGAGATTTAATTTTGTTTCTTCTTGATAATTTAAATATTGATTTTGTTTGCTGATGGTAAGCTGATTTTTATTATAATTTTTTATTAAATTAATGATATCTTTAAAATGGTGAGTTCCAAGAAGAATTGTTTTTTCATTGAGTTGTTTGATTTGTTTTGCATCTGTTTCAGGCATGCAACCTGTTATTATGAGAAGTTTGTTTGGAAATTGTTTTGAAATGTCTTGTATTCTTCTTTTTATCTTATTCTCTGTTTTTTGTTTTACAATGCAGGTGTTCAAGATAATCATTTCTGCTATTTTTTCATTATTTGTTATTTTACATCCTAATTGGGTTAGAATTCCTTTTAGGATTTCTGAATTATTTTTATTGGCTGAACAGCCATATGTTTCAATGTAAATGTATGATTTCATTTTCTATATAATAAATCCCAATAATCTATTTAAATGTGTTTTGATTTAATGAAATATGGGGGGTGGTGTTTTGCTGGAATCTAATGCTTGCAGGATTGGTCCTCTGATTAATCATAGTTCTTGGCTAGATTTTATTTCAAGTCTTGAGATGGGATTAGATTCTACTAAAGATGAAAAAAATTTAGAGGAAGTTATTAAAAAATATCAAAGAAGAAGAATATTAATATTAAAACAATATTAGAGTTAAAGAAAAAAGATTTGTCATAATATAATCAATTGATTAAGTTATTTAGATATTTGGTTTTCACATTTCTTCCATTACTTCAATTCCTAAAAGATATAAGGAATTTTTTAAACATGTTCTAAAAGCTTGCACTAACTTTAATCTAAAAGTTTGATTTTTATTTCCTATAACCTTATTTGAATGATAAAATTCATTAAATGTTTGAGCTAATTCATGAGAATAATTTGCAATTAAACTTGGATTCATTAATTTACCTGCTCTTTCAACGATCTCAGGGAATAAGGATATTTTTTTGATTAATGCTATTTCTTCTTTTGTTAAATGATTGCTTATTTTTGCTTTGGTTTTTTTAGCTTTTTTAATAATTGAGCTTGCTCTTGCATAAGAATATTGAAGGTAAGGGCCTGTATTTCCTTCAAAACTCAGGGCTTGTTCCCAAGAGAACTGGACATCTTTTGCTGGTTCGTTTTTCAGTATAATATATTTTATTGCTCCAATGCCTACTTTTGTCTTGTCCCCTTTTGTTTTTCTTTTTTTAATTTCCTTTCTTGCTTTTTCAATTGTTTTGTTGAGAACATCCTGCAAGAGAATTATCTGCCCTTTTCTTGTTGCCATAATTTCTTTTCCAAACTTAACTGCCCCAAAAGTAAGATGAACAAGTTTGTCTGCAAAATCATATTTCATTGCTTTTAATAATGAGAATAAAGAATCAAAATGCTGTTTTTGCCTGAAATCAGTAACATAAATCATCTTGTCAAATTTATATTTTTTAAATCTTGAAACTGCTGCGCCTAAATCCTGGGTAATATAAGATGCTGTTTGATTGCTTCTTAAGATAAATTTCTTTTTTCCGTCTAATAAAACATAGACTGCCTGGTCTGGTTCTCTTTTTGCAATCTTTTGTTCTAATGCATTAATAACAATCTGCTTTCCTTTGTCTGAAAACTGAGATTGTCCTATTGTTTCATGAAAATTTATATTGAGCATTTCATAAATCTTATTAAATGATTCTGCTGAGACTTTTCTAATATTTTCCCAGATTTTTTCTGTTTTTAAATCTCCGAGTTCAAATTTCTTTAATTTTTCTTTTGCCTGTTCTGTTAATTTTGGATTTGTTTTTTCTTTTGCATTAAACTTGACGTAAAGATTTAATAGTTCATTTACTGGATTTTTTTTAAGATTTTTTTTATTTAACCATAGTTCATATGCAACAATTAATTTTCCTATATGCAAACCAACATCCCCTAAATAATTAATTCCTATTGGATTATATCCTAAAAAATTATAGGTTCTCATTAAAGAATCTCCGATGATTGTTGAACGAATGTGCCCGATGTGCATTGGCTTTCCAATATTCGGGGCTGAAAAATCAATTGCAATTTTTTTTCCTTTGCCTAAATTTGTTTTTCCAAAATTAGCATTTATTTTAATTATCTGTTTTGCTAATTCTTTTTTGTTGATGAAAAAATTTAAGTATGGACCTATTGGTTTTATTTGTTCAATTTCTTTTGTTGGTTTTAATTTCTTAAAAAGTTTTTCTGCAATTTTATCAGGAGACTTTTTTAATTTTTTAGAAAGTGCAAAGCAGGGAAAAGCATAATCCCCCATCTCTGGATTCGGCGGAGTTTCTATCAAATTTTCAATTTGCTCTGGTTTTAAATTTATCTCTTTTGATAACAGAGAAATTATTTCTTTTTTAAACATATTTTAGATAATTTATTGATGTTTTTAAATTATTTCATTAAGCTGATTTTATTTTTGCTTTTTCAATCCAGTTTTTTTGCTTTTGGCAATCAGAACAGACATAAATAAACCTGTTTTTTTTATTTTCTGTGATTTTCAAAATCGTCCCTTTTAATTTTCCAAATTCTTCTTTAATACTATTATAACAGATTGCACATTTTTTTGACATAAAATTGTTAAGGATTAGGTGATTAAATAATTTTCTAATTGTAATATATCCTGTAAAATGTATATTCCGGTATATAATCTGGGCATAAAAAAAAGCAGGTAAAAACCGAAGTTCAAACCTGCTACCTACCGAAGTAGGCAATATCCAAAATATTCACAGGTATTTAAAGTTTTCGATTAAAAAATTTTAAAGAGAAGATTTTTTAAATTAAGAATTATTATAAATCTTATGCGGGGGTTCCCGAGTGGTCAAAGGGGCAGGACTTAAGATCCTGTGGCTTAGTGCCTTCGTAGGTTCGAATCCTACCTCCCGCATTCAAATTTTATATTATTATTTTAATTACTAATTTAAATACGCTCGACTTCTGCATTTTAGAATTATTTCTCTCTGCTTCTTATGCTAATTTCTCCCGCATTCAAATTTTATATTATTATTTTAATTACTAATTTAAATACGCTCGACTTCTGCATTTTAGAATTATTTCTCTCTGCTTCTTATGCTAATTTTTGTTTTATACCTATTATCTAATGGATATAAATATGCCTGAAAATAATTCAATCCAAGACCCTTATTAGATTTCTTTTTTCTATATTTTGTTTTTGAAAATTTGGGAAGGGCTAATGGAGTTCTGATTTTATCTCTGAATTCTTCAACTGCATTGGTTAAAGATAATGGAGAAATATATGTTAACTCTGAATAATTAAACCCAGGGGCAGGAAGTTTGCAAAGATACAAATTTTTATCTGAATTATGTTTCCATTCTTTTTCTAATATTTTTTTAATTATCTCTGGAAATAAGATTTTGTTTTCATATCCTGTAAAAGTAAAAATAGCGTCGAGTGAATGCTGACATCTCTCACATTTTAATGCATGTTCTCTAAATGACTTATAAGAATTATCTAATCTTTTTAAATGGTTAGCTTTCTTTTCGTGATTTTCTGTGGCTGTTGATGAAAAATTTTCTAAGATATGGATACACTCTGGTGTTTTTTTAAAATGATATCTATCAATCTCTTCTATTTTCTGCAGACGATTAGTTCTCTCTACAAAATTTATAAATCTTTTCATTTCTTCAAATTCTGTTGTTAATTTTTTTATTATCATTTAAATATTTATTTTGTTCTTAAATTTATTTTAATATTTTCTAAGAAAATTTGTGAACTTTTATTTCGTATTTTTGGTATTTAAATGTTTGGGTGATAGTTTTAAATAGCGGAAAAATATATTATATTTGCAGACTAGGCTGGCGGTTCAGCTCACCGCTATTTGCAAATGAGCTTTAGGCAAGCTGTAAGAGGGCAAGTGATAAATTATTTGAAAAGTCTCAATTCAAACGTTGAGGTTTTGTCCTTCTTGATCTTGCTTTTGCGAATTGGGTCAGACCTTGATCGGAGCAGCCCTAAACATTAGTTTAAGATGCTTGGAGGGTTGCAGAACTGAGGATGTTTTGAGGTTGCTTTTTGAATGATATTGAGCAAACCCTTGAGTCTGCAAAACTTTCTTCTTAAAAAGAAGGCAAGTTCTATCAAAGAAAAATTTTTGAGAAGTTTTATATATGTTAAATCATTTAATAGTGTATGAGAAATAAAAGAGGGCAAATGTATTTAGTTGCTGCAATAATTATTGTGATGGTTATTTCAGGAATCGCAAGTGTGAAAACTTATGCTTTTGTAAAATCAGAGCCGAGGAAAATTCAGGATATAAGTTCAGAATTAAAAGAAGAAAGTTCAAGGATTGTTGATTATGGAATTTATTCAAAAGAAAACTTAACTGCAGTTTTAAATAATTTTACTGATGAAGATTTTGCACCTTATTTTTTGAAAAAAACAGGAAATACCAGCATTGTATTTGTTTATGGGGATGCAACAGAGTTATATAGTGTTCAATATCAACCGAAATATACAGGAACAGTTTACGCAACTTTGGGGGGCGGAGTTTCAGAATGGAGCATGAATACACTTTACTCTAATAGAACAAAAATTAATGCAGATGAATTAAATAATGTAAATGTTACACTTTTAAACCAAACTTTTGAATTTAAAATCAGAAATAATGAAATGTTTTATTTTGTATTAGCACAGGAAAAAGAAGGAGAGGTTTATGTTGAGAGGAATTAAAAAAGATTAAAAATACTAATAACTTATAATTAATAATAAAACTATCATCTATAAAAATATAAGTTGTGAAGAACAAAAGAGGAAGTTATGTTTTTTATCTTTAAAACGTAAAATTTTAAGAAGATAATTAATAAAATGAAAATAAATCAAAATAAAAAAGCAATTAGTTTAATGCTGTCTTATGTAATTTTAATTGCAATTACTATTGGTTTGTCAGCAGGAGTTTATGTTTGGCTGAAGGATTATGCAAATGTTTCTCCAAAAATTGACTGTAAGGACGGGACTTCTGTAAGGTTGGAAGATTATAATTTTAATGAGGGTGTTATGAATCTTACTTTAAAAAATAATGGATATTTTAATGTCAGCGGGGTTTTGGTTACTGTAAATAATGTTTCTGGAAGAATGCCAATATATTTGCTTGTTCCTAATATTCCTGCTAAGTCTGGAATAACTCCTGTAAAAGGATATTATGAATTTGCTTCTCAATTAAAACCAGGAGATATTGACTATGCTAAATTTCTTATTGAAGGGTTTGGTGAAATTAAGGTTGTTCAGATTCAGCCATATATAAAAGATGAAAAAGATAATAAAATAATGTGTGAGCAGGTTGTGATAAGACGGGAATTGTAATTTCAATAGATATTTAAATGATAAAAATATTTATATAATAATAAAAACTGGTAATTTAATAAGATATATATTAAACTAGTGATGAGCAAGTGTTTATATTAAATAGATATTTAGATTATAAAAATGAGGAAAATAAAACAAAAAAAAGGGGTAAGTCCTGTTGTATCAACTGTTTTGCTGATTATGATTGTGATTATATTGGCTGTTATAATTTTAATGTGGAGCAGGGGATTTATTAAAGAAAAAGTGTTGAAGTTTGACAAACCAATTGACAGTGTTTGTTCAGAAGTTTCTATAAAAACTTTTGTTAATCCTGATAATTCTTTTGGATTTACTAATTTAGGAAATGTTCCAATTCATGCTGTTGATTTGAAAACAAGTTATGCTGGTGGTTCTGACATAGAAACTATCAATACTCATGTTAATCCTGGAATTTCTGTTGAACTTCCTGGGACTTATTCTGCAAATGATGAAACAAAAATTATTCCAATCTTATTAGGAGAAACTAAAGCAGGTGGTGTTAAGGAATATACTTGCCCTGAATCAAGTGGGGTGATTGTATGATGAAATATGATATTCAAAATTGTGAAGGTGATTATATGATAAATAAAGTTGTCCAAGGGGTTGTATAATGAAATTTAGAAATTTATTTTTTGGGTTGGTGATAATATTATTTTTGGTTGGGGGGGTGAGTGGTGCTGTGAATTATGCTGCGAGTGCAAATGGTGGTGTTCATAATATGTTTATGACAGATGCTTTTGGGGGGTCTGATGTATGTTGTGGTTATTATGACGGACCTTTTACAAGTACTTGCTCAATGCCTTGCCCTTCTCCTAATTATCAATATTTAACAGTTGTAATTGATGAAAATGGAACTACTAAAGAAGGTTTTTTTATGAATTCAGGAGGTGCAGGGAGAAGATTTAATTTACATTCACAGGTTACATTAGATTCTCCAAAAAATTTAAATAGTATTAGTTATGATGTTTATACTTCCGGATCTGCAGACAGTACAGTAGGGTCTTGTTCAGGCCATGCAGAAGAAGTATATGTACATTATTTTGGAACTCCTATCGATTCTTGGAATAGTATAGCTTATTATGGTCCTCTTACTGGAAGACATACAAGAAATATTGTTGGAAATTATCAAAATGTTGATGGAATATATTTAAAACTTTGTTTTAATACTGGTGGAGCTCCAGATGCAAAAGTTTATGAAATAGAAGCTCTTGGTTCTTCTTGTGGTGATGGAACTTGTGATATAGATGAAATTTGTGGGGATACTAACAATGCTCCTGAATGTAATGCTGATTGTGGGGCTTGTCCTGAAACTAATACTTGTTCAAATGAAAATCAGACAATAATGAAACTATTTCAACCAACAAATTCTCATGGTGCTTTGTGGAGTTATTCTGGAGGAGATTATCCTATAGATATTTGTTATACTGGAACAGCTCCTGCAAATCCTCATCCAGAATGTACAGTGGATAATTCTTTTTTATGGCTAACAGCAGATTATAATTCCCATGCTTCTACTTATAAAACTGATGATTATAATATTGGTGTTTGTTATGGTGATTTGAGCTGTCGTGTTGTCGACGAGAGTGATGATGGAAATATCCCAGAATATTGTGCTGTTGATGAAAAAGAAGTAGTTGCTTTATATCAAAATACAAATTCACATTTAACAGACCCTAATTATCTTCCTGATGGGATAATAAGTTTATGGAAGTTTGATGAAGATGTTTCTGGCGTTACTTCCTTAACATTTAAGGATTCTGTTGGAGATAATGATGGAACCTGGCATTCTTGTGATGAATATACTATTCCTGGTTGCAGTGGAGAAACACAGTTTTATGATGGTAAAATAAGAAAAGCAGAGCTTTTTGAACCAGATGATAAAGATTATATTGAAGTTGCTGATGATAATAGTCTGGATTTGACCACCTTTACTCTTGGAACATGGATAAACATTTATAGTTTGCATCCGGGGTCTATACTTATAAAAGGAGAAGACCTCTCAAATGATTTGGTAAACTATGAGATACAGATTTCTAAGTTAGATTTACTTTCTGAAACTTCATATTCAATAAAATTTGTTATTGAAAATACTGATTACGCTCCTTTTAGATATTGGGCAGTATATCCTATTGATGAAAGTTATTTACAGAAGTTTATGCATATAGCTTATACTTTCGAAGGAGGAGAATTGAAGTTTTATATTAATGGTGTAGATAGGACAGAAGATCTAGAAATATATTCTCAAACTTTATCAGGAGTTATAACTCCAGTTTTAGAAATACCCGCAGATTTTTTACCAACAACAGTTGATTCTCCATTATTTATTGGGGCCTTCAGAGAAAAAGATGGTAATATAAAAAAGAGGTTTTTCAATGGCTTAATTGACGAAGTAGCAATCTATAACAGAGCATTAACTTCTGAAGAAGTCCAGCATAGATATAATGTAGGGGTTTATGAAAAGAAAATCTGCTGTAAATCTGCTCCTATTGAAGAAATTTATTGGGCTAATATGTCTGGTGATAAAATCACAAGTGCTGAAATTGGAGATACTGTATTGATGATTTATGAGGGTATGGCTGGAGAAAATGGAAATTATGATTTTACTATTTATGAAAGTGATGACATAAGTAGAGATGATCTTATAAAAACCATAAATGCTGATGAGACTTTTGTTTATGGAAATGATTTAGCTGCAAAATGGGAGATTACTAAAGAAGATTGGGAAAAAGATGTTATTTCAGACCCTGAGTTTATTTTTAGAGTTAGTACAGCAGAATCTGAAGATTTAATCGTTCCTGAAAATAGTTATAATAATTCTCCCCCTCAAACACAAATAATTAATCCTATTTCTGGTGCTAATTATACAATTGATGGAAGTTCAACAAGGGAGATTAGTTTTAATCAATCAAGTTCTGATGAAGATGATGATTTGAAGATTTTGTGGGATTTTGGTGATGGGAGTGATAGTGGATGGTTATTAAATTGTCTGACTTCTGGAGATTGTAATACAACTCATTCATATTCTGATTCTGGTTATAAAATAATAAAATTGACTGCAGAAGAAATGGAAAGAGTTCCTGCTCAAAGTGCTGTTAATTATACTGGAATTTATGTTTATAAGCCAGGAATAAATGTGTTTGCTGTTATTAGTGAGCCTGAGTTTGGAAAACCTCAGACAGGAAGATTTGTTAAGTTTGATGGGGGTGATAGTTTTGCTGCTAACTGTTCTTTAAAAGATGGTGAATGTGAAACTGGTTATTGTTTAATTAATGATACTATTGATTTGTGCTGCAAGAAAATAGCAAATGCAAGTGATTCATCATTAATATTAAAATGGAGTTTTGATGGAACAGAAGATAGCAAGTATGAAAATAAAACATCAAACACAAAGTTTTTTTCTGATGCAGGGAAACATTTAATTAAATTAAAAGTTGGGTATTTAGAATGAAAAAAATAATATTAACAGGTGTTGTATTTTTATTTGTTTTAATATCTTTAATTAGTGTTAGTGCAGAAATTATCTGGGATGAAAGTGAAGGAGGTTTTACTCTAATTGTTGATTATCCTGTTTGTGATGATAGTGGAGAATTTTTTACTGATTATAGTCAATCAAATAACCCAATATTTCCTACAATAGGAGAATCTGCTTATGCAAATTGTTATAATTCTGATGCAGAAGAAGGGGTTATGTGCTGTCCTATTGGAACAGAGTGCAGAATTACAAACAAGAAATATGAAGATCCAGAAGGGGATATGATAACAACATGGAATTGTTTTGCAACAGATGTTAATTTTTGCTGGGATTATAAAGATGAATCAGATTGCAATAATGATACTGCAGGGGTAAGAGAAAGAAGTGTTGAAAAACTTTTTAGTATTGAAGAAGGACAGGAAATAGGCGGGTGGTTTAATGAAAGTGGTTCTCCTTGTGTGGATGTTGCAAGAAATTTTCGTTGTGAATGGAATGAAACTGCTGATACAAAAAAATGTCAGCCAAGATATAATAATGAATCAATTTGTAAAGGTGATGAGGTTTTCCATAATGATCCTGATAAATGTATTGTTGAAAATATTGTTGTTACTGGTAATTGTGATACTGATGAAGTTTTAGAGGTGAGTTGGGATGCTCATTGGGAAATTGCAGGAGCAGGTGAAGGATGTAAATGGGGTTCTAAATCTATTGATTGTGAAGATATAACAAAATTAAGTTTTTTTACCTGGATTAATTTAATTAGTGTTATTGTTTTTATTATGATTTATTATTTTTATGTTAGTAAGAAAAAGATTTAAATTATTAAAATAATATTTTTTATAAACTAATACAAAATCTTATAATCTTTTAAAACATAAAATACACAAGGGTGGTTGATGTTAATATTAAAATTATTAAGTCTTTCATATTCTAAATATAATTTTAAATTAGTTATATAAGAGAATATTTATAAAGTATTTTTCTTTTGAATTAATAGAATATGGTAAAAAGAGGAACTCGCGTTCATAGTTTTTTATCTAATAAAATAGAGTTAAACTCTAAACGCTCAAACTTGCGTTCAGGCATTTTATTCAATGAAAATTTACTAATGTCTAAACGCTCAAACTCACGTTTGCATTTTCATATTATGAATAAAAGATTGCTTAAATGCAAACGCTCGCAAAGTCAAATAATTTCAACTGTGCTTTTAATTTTGCTTGTAATAGTTGCAGCAGGTTTAATTTTTGCTTTTGTAGTTCCGTTTGTAAAAAACAGGCTTTCGTCTGGAAATTGTCTGGATGTCATTGGAAAAGTTGAAATAAGTTCTGGTTATACTTGTTATAATCCTAGTGATGAAAAT
Source organism: Candidatus Dojkabacteria bacterium (assembly GCA_017610445.1). GTDB lineage: Archaea > Nanobdellota > Nanobdellia > Pacearchaeales > GW2011-AR1 > ARS1285. The sequence continues at coordinate 12,208 of JAFCCB010000011.1, read as the reverse complement.
ATGAGTGTGCAGGTTCATATCGCAGATATCCAGGATTTAATTGATGGTTTTGTTATAGAATTGGGCGGGGCTTCAAGCAAAAGTGTTAAAATAATAAATAACAGCAAGGGGTTTGGTTCTGATTTTTTTATGTATGGTAATGAGGGGTTTAGTTTTCCTGAAAATAATGAAGAAAGAACATATATTATTCCTATATCTAATAAACCAGATTCAATCAAAGTTTATCCTGTTTTAAAGGGCGGGAAAACCTGTGATGTTTCAGATGTTGCAACAGAAGTTGAAACTTGTTAAAATGTATTTAAAAAAAAAATTTAAGGCAGGCTCGCATTTAGACATTATTAATGGAAATAGAAGCAACTCAATGTCTAAACGCTCAAACTCGCATCCTAAATTTTTATTTAATAAAAAATTACTAAATTCAAAACGCTCAAACTCGCGCTTTGATTTTTATCTAAATAAACTTTTACTTAAGTCAAAACGCTCGCAGGTTTGGGTAGAGACAGTTATTTACACGCTAATTGGGCTTTCAATAATTGCAATAATATTAAGTGTAGCAATGCCACAAATTGAAAAAATGAAAGACAAGGCAATCATAGAACAAACAATTTCTGCTCTTAATACATTAGACAGCAAAATTTCAGATGTTGAACAGTCTACTACTGGGGAATGTCGTGTAGTTCCTTTTAAAATAGCCAAAGGTAAAATAGAAATTAATGGTCTTGGGGATTCTATAAAATATATTCTCGAAGATACAAAATTAGAATTATCAGAGCCAGGAGTAGAAATGGAAAAACAAGGGAATATTATTTTAAAAACTGATAAAATGGCTTCAAAATTTAAAATAAGTTTGACAATGAATTATGATGTTAATATTACTTGTGATGGAAAAGATGACTTGAAAACATTGAATGCTGCTCCAACTGCTTATAAAATAATAATTAAAAATAAGGGGGTTAATAGCACTGATGCTAATGCAAAAACTCAGATTGACTTTAGTGTGATTTGAAAAATGGATAAAATAGAAATAAATTTAAATCCAAGAATGCCTGTGCTTCCGAAAATAGAAGACAAAACAAAGATTAATCTTAGATATGTTCTTATTGCACCTTACACTAGTGTTCATATTTATTGGGACAGGAAAATAAATGAATTAATTTATGAAATTGAAGAGCCGATTTTAAATCAGAATGAAAAATCATTGCTGGATACTCTTGAATTAAGTTTGGGTGAGATGATTAATGTGAATATTTTGGTTGACAAAACAAAAGAGTCAATGATAGACTATATAAATAAAACATCGCGGCTTTTGATTGAGGAGCTGGATTTGAAAATAAGCGAGGAATCTTACAAAAAGATTTTTTATTATTTGTTCAGGGATTTTGTAGGTTTAAATAAGATTGAGGCTTTGATGCGGGATTTTTTTATTGAAGATATTGAATGCAACGGGGTTAATACTCCTATTTATATTATTCACAGAATTTACAGAAATATAAAAACAAATTTAGTGTTTAAATCTGTGGATAAATTGTCAAATTTTGTTGAGAAACTTGCACAGAGATGTGGAAAATACATTTCTTATGCTTCACCTCTTTTAGACGGCAGTCTTCCTGATGGGAGCAGAGTTAATGCAACTTATACAAAAGATGTTACAAGCAGAGGACCTACTTTTACAATCAGGAAATTTACAAAAGTTCCATGGACTCCTGTTCAGCTGTTAAATATGAAAACATTAAGCCCTGAAATGCTTGCTTATTTCTGGATTTTGCTTCAATACAAAGCAAATATTCTGATTTCTGGCGGGACTGCTTCTGGAAAAACTACACTTCTTAATGCTATTGCTTTTTTTATTCCTCCTGAAGCAAGAGTTGTAAGTATTGAAGATAGTGTAACTGGAGATTCAAGGATAATTATAAAACAAAATAAAAAAATTAGAAATATTACTATTAAAGAATTCGTAGATAATAAAATTGATGCAGAAGTTATGACTCTTGATGAATCTGGAAAAATTATTTTTATTAAACCCAGTTCATATATTAAACATAAAGTTTCAAAAGATATTTATGAAATTTTAACCTCCACTGGAAGGAAAATTAAAGTTACTGAAGATCATTCCTTATTTAGTATGTGTGATGGCAGATTAGCAGAGATTAAACCAATGCAATTAAAACAAGGAAAATCATTTATTGCAGTTCCAAGAAGATTACCTATTAATGGTGAAGGGATAAATGAAATCAATTTAATTAATTATCTAAAATGTTTTGAAAAGGATTTTTTGGTTGGAGAACCAATAAAAAAGATTTTTGAGAAATGTAAATTAAAAGATTTTAATATTAAAAAAGAAAAATATAGATGGTGGAAAAAAAGAAATATAATAAAAATTTCTGATTTTATGAAAATTAACTTTGAGTTTACTGTTGAAGACTTAAAAAATTTAAAAATCAAAAGTAAAAATAAATCCTCTATTCCTGTTTTATTTAGAATAGATAAAAATTTTTTAGAGTTTTGTGGGTTATGGATTGGGGATGGGAGTTATGACAATTATAATCAAAATTCTGTGATAATATCCAATCAAGATTTAGAATGCAGAGAAAAATTTAGAAAAATTACAGATTATTTGCAAACAAATCATTCAATAATGAATGATAATGGTGTTTCTATGAGGATACATAGCACTATATTTTACAAGTTCATGAAAAATGTTTTGAAATTTGATGGCTATTCTAATACTAAAAAAATCCCTGATTTTATTTTTAATCTATCTAATGAACAAATTAAACATTTTATTAGAGGTTATTTTAGTGCAGATGGAACTATGAAAAAAAATGAGATTTCTTGTGCTTCCCAAAGCTATACTCTACTTGAAGATTTTCAAACCTTATTTTTAAGATTAGGTATAATTTCAAGAATTAATGATTTTAATAGAAAAGATAAATGCATTAATATGTCTATTTCAAGTTCTGAAAATATTGAAAAATTTAAAGAAGTTGGATTTTTGCAGGACAGAAAAAATGAAAAACTATATGCCTACAATAAAAAATCTTCCCATACATTTAGTGATATCATCCCATTATCAATTAATCAATTAAAAGAAATTAATGATAATCATCATAAATTAAGCTGGCCTTATTTGCAAGATATGCAAAACATGGGTAGAAATTACCTTCAAAAAATTGCTATTCCTGGTTCTAAGTATAATGATTTATCTCATAATGATATTTATTGGGATAAAGTAAAAAGTATTAAAAAAATTAAATGCAGGGACATTGAAGTTTTTGATTTAAGTATTCCAAAATATGAAAAATTTATGTGTGATAATATTTTCGTCCATAACACGCGCGAGATTAATCTGCCCCGTGAAAACTGGCTACCAAGTGTTTCAAGAACTTCATTAGGTGCTGGAAAAACCGGAGAGGTTGATTTATTTAGTCTGCTAAAAAATTCTTTCAGACAAAATCCAGATTATGTAATTGTTGGAGAGGTGAGAGGCAAAGAAGCATTTGTATTATTCCAGGGGATGGCTTCAGGACATTCTTCTATCAGCACAATGCATGCAGATTCTGTGGATACTCTTATTAAAAGATTGGAAACTCCTCCAATAGAATTATCCCCGACACTTCTTAATGTTTTGGATTGTGTTGCAATAATGACTCATGCCACTATTAACAAGCAACAAACAAGAAGATTAAGAGAGATTGTTGAAATTATAAATGTAGATACTAAAGGAATTGCATTGACAAATACCCCTTTTATCTGGAATGTGGGGGATAATATTTTTTATTTTAAAAAAGACAGCAAAGTTTTTGAGAAAATTTCAAGAAAATATGGTTTGGGAGCAGAAGAATTAAATAAAGAATTTTATTTAAGAGCTAAATTATTATATGAACTGCAAAAGAGAAGGATTTATGATTTTAATCAAATCCAGAAAATCGTTAATGAATATTATAAAAATCCTGAAGGTGTTTTAAAGGCATTTGGTATTGATGAAGAATCTGGTTCTGGATCTGTTTTTGAAAATTAGCAAGATTTTTAAACATCGGTTACTTAAAGTTATTTAGGGTTATTTAAAGTAACTTTATAAAATGGCTGTAGTAAAAATTGATAAGAGTTTATTAAAAGGTGTGAAAAAACTAATCAAAGAGAAATCTATGAAAATTAAATATTCTAATGCGAAACAATTTGTTGATATTGCTGTATTGGAAAAATTAAAGAGGGAAGGCAGATAATGGCAGATTTAGAACAATTGCAGCTACTTGCACAATTAACAGATGATATAGAAATTGCTATAAATAAATTAGAAAAATCTTACAAAGATAATAACGCTCAAGAGTTTCAGAATTCTAAAAAAGCTATTCTTGATTTTCAGAAAAAAATTTCAGGAGTTTTGAGTAATAAAAAGGAGGAATTTAAATGACAATTAATGCTTTAAAACAAAATATTCAAAGAATTAAAGAGATAATAAGAGAAGCATATGTTTTTGAGAACCAATTAAAAGTTATCAAAAATCTTGAATTAAATAATAAAGCTGTTATTAATACCCAAGAAAAAAAACTTTTAAGCGAGGCAGTTAATTCCTTGATTATGCAATTGAAGATTCTGAATAATTCTCTTCCTGATTTAATTGAGAATATTAAATTTTTTAAAAGGCTTGCTGAAGGAGAAGGAAAACTAAAAATCAATGAACCTGAGAGAAAAAATCTTATTCAGATTAAATACAAACCAAATAAAAAAGAGGAAAAAATCGCTGTTACTATTAATGACAAGGACAAAAAGAAATTTTTGAAAAATTTAAGCAAGAGTAATCTTTCAATAAATCAGCTGAAGACTAAATTTGCTGTTGAGAGACCGGTTTTGGGTTTTGGCAAACCAAATTTTTATGCAAAAATATCCAATCATTTTTTTAAAGAATTTTCAAATAAATTATTATCAAAATGGAATTTGGTGTCTTTGAACAAAGATTTAAGAAAAATGAATTCTCCATTTATGGTTGGAACTTATATATCTATGATTTTTTTTACAATAACAATTTTTTTCATTTCCAGCTTGTTTCTATTTGCACTCTTGTTGTTTTACAATGTTAGTTTGACTTTTCCTTTTTTAACCCCTGTTGAAGGCTCTTTTCTAATCAGATTTGCGAAAATATTTTGGATTATCCCAGTAATTCCCTTGATTGCAGGGATTATTATGTATTTTTATCCTAAAAGCGAGGGAAAAACCTTTGGTTCAAAAATAAATCAGGAACTTCCGTTTGTTGCTATTCATATGTCTGCTATTGCAACTTCAGGAATAGAACCTGTAAATATTTTTAAAATTATCATTAAAAGCAAGGAATATAAATACACCAGGGCAGAATTTAAAAAACTTTTGAACCTAGTGAATTTTCAGGGTTATAATTTGGTAACTGCTTTGAAAAAATCTGCTAAATCTTCTCCGTCTGCTAAATTAAAAGAATTGTTTGATGGTTTGGCTACAACAATAACCTCTGGGGGGGATATGCATGAATTTTTGGATAAACATGCAGAAGGATTATTATTTGATTATAAATTAGACAGAGAGAAATATACTAAAACTTCTGAAACTTTTATGGATATTTACATTAGCATTATTATTGCTGCACCTATGATTCTGCTGATGCTTTTTGTAATAATGGGAAGCACTGGCATGTATTTTTTTGGATTAAGCACCCCAATAATAAGTTTTCTTATCATATTAGCAATTGTTTTTTTGAATATAATCTTCTTAATGTTTTTAAAATTAAAACAGCCGGTGTTTTGAATGGAACTAAAAAAATATCTTCAAAAAATAAAACTGAATAAACCTCAGATAATAGCGATAGTTATTGGGTTGCTGACTGTTATTTTGTCGCTTATCTTTTTAAGAGGGACAGATATTTTTTATTTTATTTTAGGGATTGCCCTGATTATTGCACTGCTGCCGTTTTTTTTCTCTTTGATTTTAAAGACAAATGCAATAAAAGAAAAAGAAAGGATGTTTTTGGAATTTGCAAGGGATCTGGTTGAAAATGTCAAGGCAGGAACTCCCATCAGCAAAAGTATTTTAAATGTCAGGAAAAAAGATTACGGAAAGTTAAATCCCTATATTGATAAATTGGCTAACCAGATTGCATTAGGTATTCCTGTTAATACTGCTCTTGAAACTTTTGCAAGAGATATTAATGACATTACAATTACAAGAGCAGTTACAATTATTGGAGAGGCAGAGAAAGCAGGCGGAGAGATAGATGATATTTTAGAAGCAGTTGCAAAATCTGTTTCACAGGTTGAGAGATTGAAAAAAGAAAGAAGTGCTGCAATGTATACTTTAATGGTTCAGGGTTATATTATCTTTTTTATATTTATTATTATAATGTTAGTTATGCAGTTTAAAATTCTACCTATTGCCACTGGGTTAGGGGAGGGGTTTGGTTCTGGAACAGAAGGAATTCCTGGATTTAACATGGGGATAGGAGAAAAAGGAGCAGTAGCAACAGCTGAAGAATTAACACGCCCTTTTTTATGGCTGTTAATAACGCAGGGATTTTTTGCAGGATTGGTAATTGGAAAATTAGCTGAAGGAAAAATAAAATCAGGATTAAAACATTCATTTGTTTTAATTGCCTTGGCTGTATTAATATTTACAGGAGCAAAAGCTTTTTTAGGGTGAAAAAATGTTTAACGTTTGCAATTAAAACTAGTTCTCAAAGAATTAGGATGAGTAGGGCGAGTGTTTTAATCGCTGTTATCCGACCGCAAAGGCTTGAGTTCTAAAATTCTCTTGGGCGGGGGAGGAGGTGGAAGCTCCAACCATAAAATTGGAGAGATTGCCTGCCTTTTTTGCTTCTTTTTTTCTAAAACAGAAGTGGGAGGAGTTCAAGCAAAACATTTATATATATTAAATACATTAAATATTTACACATAATTAAATAGGAGGATATAAACATGCCCACAATAACCTTATCAGTTCCAGAAGATATAAAAAAAGACATGGAAGATTCTAGAGAGATAAACTGGTCAGCAGTTGCAAGAGAAGCAATAAAAACCAAAGTAGCTCAGCTTAGAATTCTAAAGGCAATAACTGCAAAATCCAAACTTAGTGAAAAAGATGCATTAGAATTAGGAAGAAAGATTAATGCATCATTACATGAAAGATATAAAAAATCTAATTAAAATGGAATTAATTATTGATGCGAATATATTAATGTCTGCTTTAGTTTTAACAAATGGATTTACATATGATTTGATTTTTAGAGAAGATCTTAAACTATTTGCTCCAGAATATCTTTTAGAAGAATTTGAAGAACATAAAGATGAAATTGTAGAAAAATCAGGTTTAACAGAAGAAGAGCTAGATCTTTTTCTTTCACTAATTTCGGCAAGGATTAATTTTATTGAAAAACAAGAATTTGAGGGATTTATAAAAAAAGCAGAAGAAGTAACTCCAGATCTAGATGATACAGAATATATTGCATTGGCATTAAAACAAAATTGTCCTATTTGGAGTAATGATAAAAAACTTAAAGGACAAGAGAATGTTAAAATTTATTCTACAAGTGAGTTAATAAAAATTATTTAATTGGTTGAGCCGACGACCATAAAATTGGAAGGATTGCCTAGAGTTTTTTGCTTCTTTTTTTCTAAAAAAGAAGATGAAATAATCTTTTTATCATACAAATCCTTTTAAACATAATCAAAATATATTATGCTATGGGATTGTCTTTATTATCAGCATTGCAAATTCAAGGAAATGAAACTTTTGTTGATACTTATCGACATAATAAATCTAGAAAATATGGTTATGCCATTACTCATAATGAAGATAAATATTGTCGTCCAATAATTTCCTGCGATCCAGTTTATGATTCTAGAAAGGATGCATTAATAGCAGGAAACAAATTAATGGGACAAGTAAAAGAATTAGATTTGAGTCCTCAAAGAAAATCTCTTGTTGATACAATGGGCGGAGAAGAAACAACAAAAACTATTAATTCTATTGTTCAAGCTTCAAAAAAGTAAAAAAATAAAAAGATTATTTCTAAATAAAATTTCAAAACTAAAAATTTTGACAAATTGTCTGAAAGACTAAGCGCGTGCCCGTCTTAAAAACTTAAACTCAATTGAAACTAACATTTGCGATTAAGAGAAGTTTTAGGTGTAGCGAAGTGCAACGAGCGAACCCTTTAAGCCCTGTTAGTTTCTCCGGAATACTTGGAGGGATTGATTTTTAGCGCAACGATGCCGAAGGCAAAAAAATCAAAGTAAAAAAATCGGCGTATAAAGTGCGAAGCACCATTAGTTAAAAAAATAAAGGGTCGGCTCATAATTGATAGTAATTTAATAGTAGTAAATTACCAAAAGATTTATAAAATGGTGGGTTATACTATAATCAAGGAGATTTAAAATGCCAAAATACATAATCAAGATGAGTGGTGAAGGAAAAGATTTCTACTTAAAGTGGTCTACAGTAGTTGACGCACCTACAACCTATGGAATGTCCTTAGATGAATTTAAGGAATTTTATAGACAAGAATATGGAAATCAAGGAATACAACAGCTTCCACAAAGACTAGAAAGAGTTGAAAGAACTGGTTGCAGTGCATATACAAAAACTCTTGATGAGGTATTAATAAATAATCGTGCTGGAGACAACGAAACAGAAATTAGCAAAGCAGAAATTTTCAGAAAATATTGTCTTGAACGACCAAGCGAATAAATCTTTCGGTTTCATGAATTTTTAAGAGCCAGCCCTTTCTATATCTAACCGATTTTTTTACATCAGGATTAACCGAAGTTTGATTTTCCCTCGTGAACGGAGTGAACAGAGCTGGAAAATCAAATTTGGGAAAATTGCGAGCCGAGCAATTTTCCGTTAAATTTCTGTTATGTCTCCCGACGACTGAAAGGAGGAGAGTGCAGCGGGGCAAAATCTGAAGGATTTTGAGTTCAGAATTCGGGCGTTATCAATATTAACCTCAAAGTGGTAAAAGAACCGAAAGATTTATAAAATATTGATTAATACTAAAATTAAGGAGAATCAAAATGTCATTAATAGATAAACTTGAAGGAGTATGTGTTGGAGATATTCTTTTACTTGAAAGTAGCCAAGGGTATTCTGCAGTAGGATATGTCAAAAATTATGCTCCACATAGGGTAGAATTATGCACAGAAAAACCATCTAAGAAAAATGAACAATTTACAAAAAGATTAACAATATTTGGGGAAGGACCAACAAAAGTTTTTGACAAATCAAGAGAATATGACCTTAAACATTTTGATTCGTATCAAGTATTAACACCAAAAGAAGAGTAAATCTTTCGGTTTCTATCTTTTCGCCCGAATTCTGAATTAGACATAACATCGGGCTTAAGGGAAGTTCAATTTCCTCGAAAAAATTCTCCTCGTGAAACAGAGCTGAGAATTTTTTCAGAGCTGAAATTGAATTTGGGTGTAGTGAGGTGCAACCGAACGAAACCCTTTAAGCCCTGTTAAGTTGTGGGAGCGGAATGAAATGGAGTGAGAGCCTGCAAGGCGTGGCAAAATCTCAAAGAGATTTTGAGTTTTAGGTGCAGTAAATTAGAGTGAGAAAAGACGTGCGTTATCCAAATCTTTTTACTATATCCACAATTTCTTTCTTATCGTGTTTGTATTGATTATTATTTGGATTCATAAATCCCATATCAGATTCTTTATTGAGATAAGCAAGGATTCTTTGGACATCTTGATGAGAAATTGGTTCATCTCTTTTTGCTTTTAGTAATTCATCGAGCTGTAAAAGGTTTTCTAATCTTCCATTATATTCAATTCCATAAACCTTTGGAGGCTCGACTGGAGTAATTCCCAATCCTAGCATAGGGGTTGTTGATTCAAAATCTCCACTACTGAATAATTCATAACCATTGTAGTGGGTAACATGATAATTTTCAAAAGCAGTTTCCAAAACATCTCTAGGAGATTCCACACAATAACCTACAAGCTTTGGTTTTCCAGAAGAACGCATAATCAAACCTGTTGTGTGGTGATAGGGAATTAAAGAAACTGCTGTAAATTTTCCTTTTGTTGAATCAACAACAGGGTTTTGTTTCCAATGGGATGCAACTAATCCACCACCCTTTGATTTTTTGGGAATTGCAACTTTCTTTGCCATTTTAAAAAAGAGATGAATTTAACTATAAAAAGATTTGTGTTGTTCAGTTAAAAAAGCGCGTCTTTGGGTGGGATATAAATAAGCACCTAAAATTGCAATTAACATCGGCATTAAACAACCCTAAGGGCTTGAGCGGAATGAAATAACCTCATGAGTTTTTTTCTGAAAGAAAAAATTTGGGAAAATCCTGCAAGGATTTTCTGTTTAAGCCCTGTTCAGCGACCTGAAAAAAATCTTTGATTTTCTGAAAGCCTGCAAGGTGAGATGCGGAGTGAAACGAAGCAAGTTTCTAATTCTCCGTCTTAATATTTCTAAAATCTCTCTTAGTTCAGGTGGGTCGAGCGATTTGCTCTTTCAGTAACCTTTTATTAATCAGAAAGAGCGGGTCGCGAGCAAAGAGCCATCCCATTAAATTTGAGGTGCGCGCCCTTTTTTGCTTCTTTCTTTATAAGAAAGAAGATGAAATAATCTTTTTTGGATTGGGAAAAATTCTGCCTTCCGAAAGTTTTATATAACTGCTTTAATCCAATATGTTAAGGTATCAGGGAGTGCCTTAAGTCTTCGGACATCCCGCTTATGTATCCCCGGTTCTGGGCTCTGCCAAGGCCGGATTTTATTTAAAATGAAAAAAGAGAATTTGAAAAGAGTTTCTGTTTATATTGATGGTGCAAATTTTTATTATGGTTTGAAAACAATAAATCAAAGATATTCAGATGTTTTCTTTGATTTTGAGAAGTTTGTTAAGGAAATTACTAAAGAAAATAAATTAGTTACAATTTATTACTACAATGCTCCCTTAAAAGAGAATTATAACAAATATGTCTATTGGAATCAAATGGGGCTTTTTGCTCGTTTAAGAAAAATTCCAAAGTGCAAGGTTGTTTTATGCAAAAGACAAAAGAGAGTTGATGCCGATGAGAAAGAATATTATATAATAAAAGGCGATGATATTCATTTATCTTTAGATATGTTAAGAGATGCCTGTAAAGACAAATATGACAAAGCGATTTTAATTTCTGGAGACGGCGATTTTACCCAATTAGTAAATTATGTTAAACAAGAAAAGAAAGAAGTTAATGTTTATGCTTTCAAAGATTTAACTTCTGTCGATTTGATTAACAAAGCAAATAAACATTTTTGGATTGATAAAAAAATAGTTAATAAGTTTTTTTGGAGAGATAGGAAGAAAAGTAATCACAAATAATGATCTTGGCTTTATCCTTTAAAAAATGAAAGACTATCATTCCTTATTCTCTGTTAGAAAAATATTTTTTGAATTGCGAATAACATCGCGATTAAGAGAAGTTCCGAACGAAGTGAGGAATTTGGGTGGAGCCTGCAAGGTTTCGGAACCGTTAAATTCCTGTTAAACTCCCCCGATAGGGATTGAATTTTAGTGCAACGTTCCGTAGCTAAGCGAAGGAAAAATTCAAAGTAAAAAAATCGGTGTATCAAGGGCGAAGCCCCTTTAGTTAAGAGAATCAAGGGTTTGGGTTGTCATATTATTAATTAATAAGTAGTAACAAAACGAAGGATTTATAAAGGTTGTCTCTTTCTAAATATAAAATGATACCTGTTCAAGATTATCTACCAGTTGCAAAGGTAAATGAAACAGTATTTAGAAATGTATTAGTAGATTTGAAAGCCAACAGAGACAAAAGACCCATGGGTGCTTATGTTCCAGAAGATATAAAAACAGATTTACCATTAGAAGAATTATTTGAAATGTATTCTGCTGGGCAAAGGTATGGAATATTTACAATATGTAATTTTGAAAGACCTCAACCAGATTCTGCAAAACTAAGTTTCAAAGATGTTGCAACGTTGTCTGGTGGTGGAGCTGAATTAGAATATTTAGTAAAAGAAGATAATTCTGTTGAGTATCAAGGACATGGGATTGTTTTTAGGAGTTAAAACCCAAACCCTTTCTATATTTAGCCGATTTCTTTATTGAGTTTAACACTCTGGCTATTAACCTTTATTGGGTTATATATCCTTAAAAGGTTACTTTGGTAACTTTTTTATAATCTTAATGTTTTTTAAATAAATGAAATATCTGGGATTATCACAA
>JAFCCB010000071.1 GCA_017610445.1 Candidatus Dojkabacteria bacterium | reverse complement strand
ATTAAAGGACTTATAATAGTCAATCCTGCAACAAAAGCAATTATCCCTGAAAGAGATCCTGGATTTAAATTAAGTATTTGTATAAATAATAATGGCATTCCAATAAAAATGTCCCTGATCCTAGAATCCCTAAGAAATCTCCAATCATTAGTGTTCTTAATTGTTTATTTTTCTTATGAATAATATAGTTAAATGATTCTTTTGCTTTAATTAGTGATTTTTTTAAATAGCCATGGGAGACTTTTTCTGGTTTGAAATTCTTTTCTTTCATATAAATGCCAACAATGAAAAACATAAAAATTTGAGAGATAGATATGAAAAGCCAGATAAAACTGAAATTAAGAGATATAATAATTAAACCAATTAATCCCCCAATAATATGTCCTCCTTTTTCAAAAAAATATCCTTTTGAAATTAAAGATACTATTTTAGATTTTTTCTTACCTATCATAATTGATTTTTTTCTAGAATCATAATCTGCAATAGCCCCTGTTGGAAATTCAAAGAGGGCCCTTACAATTGTTGAAACTGCAAAAAGAGTTGTTACAGAAATAATATTAAACCCAAAAGATAAAAAATAAATTAATCCTAGAGCTCCCATTATTGCTCTTCTCATTCCATGGGTGAACTCCATACCATAAAGAAGGGATTTTACTTTTTTTGAGAATTTCATTTTCTCTTTCTTGATTTTTTTAATATCCAATAAATATTCTCATCATGTGTTTTTCCTGTTGATTTTGCTTTAACTGCTTTTTTCTTTACTCTAATGAATCTCCCACCAACTTTTTTGATTAAGGCATTTGAACCTTTATTTTCAACAAAAACAGGGATAATTATTTTTTTAATGCTTAATTTATCAAATGCAAAATCAATTAATCTTTCAACTGCTTCAGAGACATACGCTTTCCTCCAATATGGTTCTGCAATCCAGTAACCAATTTCTGCTTTTTTTTGTTTTTTGTTTATAGAACTTATTCCAACACCTCCAACAATTTCATTATTTGGTTTAATTGTTATTCCTAGTTCATAACTTGTTCTTGGATTTTGTTTTTGTTGTTCTGCACAATGATTTACCCACCATTCTGCATCTTCTTTTTTATAAGGGTGTGCTACTGCTAATAAATACTTAGATACATTAAGATTATTGATATTTTTTCTTATGTTTTTTGCATCACCTGGTTTAATATCTCTTAAAATCAAGCGTTTTGTTGTTAATTTCATTTAATATATCCACCTCTCTGTAAATCCCAAAGATGTTTATATTCTCCTGGTTGCCTAATTAATTCTTCATGACTTCCCATCTGGACTATATTCCCTTCTTTCATAACAACAATTTTATCTGCTTTCATAATTGTTGATAATCTATGCGCGATTATGATGCTAGTTCTTCCTTGCATAAGATTTGCTAAATCTTGTTGAATTTCGTGTTCTGTTCGAGAATCTAGACTAGATGTTGCTTCATCTAAAACAAGGATTTTTTTGTTTGCTAATATGGCTCTAGCTATTGAAACTCTTTGTTTTTCTCCACCAGAAAGTTTAACTCCTCTTTCTCCAACAATTGTTTTTTCTTGTTTAGGGAAATTTTTAATAATTTTATCTAATTGAGCAAATTTCATTGCTTCTATTACTTCCTTTTTGGTTGCTTTTGGATTTGAAAATGCAACATTATTAAAGATTGTATCATCAAACAACATACATTCTTGAGGAACAATTGACATTTTTTGCCTTAAAGATTCTTGTTTAACTTCCTTAATATTTTTTCCATCAATCAATATGCTTCCTTCATCAACATCATATAACCTATACAATAAATTTACCAAAGTTGTTTTTCCACAACCAGAATGCCCAACTAAGGCAATTTTCTCATTTTTATTAATTTTTAAATTAAATTTATTGAAAAGTTTTCTATTTCCATATTTAAACTCAATTTCATTAAATTCAACTTCTCCATTTTTTATTTCTAAATCTTTTGCATTAGGTTTATCTTTAATATCATTTTCTATTTTTCCATATTGAAATAATGCTTCAAATTCAATCATTGCTCTATAAAATTGTCTAGTACCATGTACAAAACCCCATAATGGGTTTG
>JAFCCB010000036.1 GCA_017610445.1 Candidatus Dojkabacteria bacterium | reverse complement strand
TTTATGGAAATATAATCTTCCTAATTATTGGAGATTGATTTATACTTTAATTGGAAATGAGATTAAAATTGTTAGTATGATTTTAGAATGGATGAATCACAAAGATTATGAAAAAAGATTTAGATATTAGTCACCAAGTGTTTGGGTCATTTATTCACCAGACCATAAATACTCATAGCAAAAATCATCTAAATCAGAATAATCAACTTTACTATCTCTGTTAATATCAGCATAAGCTCCTAAAATTTATATACTTAAAAAAGCATAATATTATACTTAAAATAGTATAATACCAAAATGGAAAAGCCAAATTTTGATTTGCTAACAAAAGAAGAATTAAAAATTATTGGATTATATAGAAGAGATTTATTTGTAGAATATACTATAAGAGAAATTATGAATAAAATCAATAAAAATTCTTATAATTGGGTATTTAAAGCAGTTAAAAAATTAAATAAAATGGGCGTCATTAAAATAAATAAAAAAGGATCTTCTAACTTATGCTCTCTTAATTTAGACAATTTTTTAACTTTAAGTTATCTTTCTCTTTTAGAAAAAACCAGAATAAGTAATCTCCCTATAAAAAATATCTCTGAATTAATCAAATCAATTCCTGTTTCATATTTTACATTTATTGTTACAGGAAGTTACGCAGAAGGAAAATCAACAAAAAAATCTGATTTAGATGTTGTTGTTTTAGTAGAGAATAAAGAAGATTCAAAAAGAATCTTTACTATATTAAAAAATAAAGGGGAGTTGATGATTCCTAAAGCCCATATTTATGTTTTTACAAGAGAGGAGTTTTTAAAAATGCTTTTAAGCAGGGATGAAAATTATGGAAAACAGGTATTTAAAAACAATATTATAATTTTCGGAGCAGAAAATTATTATCTAATAATAAAAGAAGCAATTGAAAATGGATTCAAAGGTTAAACTTTATTTAGAAAGAGCAGAAAATGAACTTAGATTAGCAAAGGCAGTTTTTAACTTGTCTCAAAAAGAAAATATAAAAACTGAATTAGGAGCAAATCCCGAAGACACTTTTTATTCTGCTGTAATCTCCCATTGTTATTATTCTATATTTTATTCTGCAAAAGCAATATTATTCACGATAAAAATAAATACAAAATCCCCTGAAATACACAAAAGAACATTTATTGCATTTAAAGAAAAATTTATTGATACTGGGGTTTTAGATAGAGAACTATTATTAATTTATAATGATTTAATTGTAAAGGCTGATGAGCTTCTTGAAATTTTTAAGGATGAAAAATGGAAGAGAGGACATTTTACATATCATACAATTGCTCAGGCAAACATAGAGCCTGCAAAACAATCAATTAATAATTGCATTAAATTTTTAACAAATATTAAAGCAGTTACAGAAAAGTAGAAGATTAATCACCAAGTGTTTGGGTCATTAACATCTCTCAAATAACCCTCACAAAACCTGCCTAAATCATATCCATCTATGATTGCCTTACCTGTAATAGAATTAAAATCAGGAATTCCATAACAAAAAGATTTAAATATAATAAGAGCTATTTAATATTGTTAATTGCTCAGTGCTTTCTTTAGAGAGCACTGGAGCTTTTATTATTTTTTATCAATAATTTTAGAGAGTATTTTACTAATATTTAAAGAGGGATTACATGCTTTCCTTAATTTATAAGAAGAACTAGATCTTATATAAGCATTTTCTACTGTCTTTTTATATCTCTCTTTTATTGTTTTTATTAAGGGGTGAAAATCCTCATCACCTGAAACAATAATTGCAACATCATATAAATCATCAACAGCCCCCATCAACATATCATGAGCCATTTTAACATCATCACCTTTAACGAGATATATAAATTCATCATCTATTTTTATTTTCTTAAGAGAACATAGCACCACATTAAATTTAGGTATTTGTCTTAGTACATTTAAAAAATCTTCATGTTTTTGATATTTTTCAAAATTTACTTTAGGATCTAAAGAAGCAACATAATAAAAAGAATTGATAAGCCTTCTATCTTTAACAAGTGCTTGAATTAATTTTTGATAATTTATTCTTTCATTTTCTTTTAGTAATTTCTTTATATTATGGTAAAAATTACTTCCATCAATAAATATAGAAACTCTTTCTTTTTTATCGCCCATTAAATTAATTAAGAAAGATTGTTAATAAAATTATCTAAAAAACTTTTAGATTATGAAACATAATAAAATGTATAAATAATGTTTATAATATTTAGAAGGCTTAATAGGTTGGATATTTATAGGGGGGTTTACTAGGAACAAGGATCATCTTAAACTTTTTAAAGTTTGAGAGACAGAAAATTTTAATTTTCTGTATTAACATCTCTCAAATAACCCTCACAAAACCTGCCTAAATCATATCCATCTATGATTGCCTTACCTGTAACAGAATTAAAATCAGGAATTCCATCAGGGCCTGAAATATCTCATAGAAACCTTTAAATAGTTAGTTACCCATTAGGTAACTATATAAAATGGTAACAGAAATACCTCCTTATGGCTTAAAAGCTTATGCTTTATTTTTTGCAAAGCACCAAAACAAAGAAGAATTTAAACAATCTGAATTAGATTGGATAGTTGGGCAAAGCATGAAAAAAAAGATATTTTCATTATTATTAAGAGCAGGTTGGATTAAAAAATATTCAGATAACACATACATTTGCATAAATCCAAAAACCATAATTAGCAGTTTATTAGAATTCAAAGTTCCTCAAATAATAAAAGAAGCAGAAAAAGATTATGCTTTCACTAACTTATCTGCTGTAGAAATCTGGAGTGATTACGCTTATGTTCAAAGGGGGATTGAAAAATCTCCATATTTTATCAAAGTATTAAAGAAAGATTTAAAATATTGGAAAAATTTCTTTAATAGTCATAATATTTCAAATTATATAAATCAAGGAACTACAATAGGGGAATATATTATTTTAATTCCAGTCAAAAAATTAGTTTTTGTAGAAAAAGATGGTTACAAAGTTGAAAGTTTAAAAGAAACAATTAAATTAGCAAAATTAAATGAAATGTATTTGTATGCTTACAATTACATAAAAAATAAGTATCAAAATGTTACAGCTTAGAGAAAAAGAGATTTTTGAGACTTTAAAGAAAATTAATAAATTTAATTTTGTGGTTATCGGGGGATATGCAGTAAATGCTTATACTCTTCCAAGATTTTCTGTTGATTGTGATATTGTAGTCAAAAATAAAGATGAATTAAAAGAAATTAAAGAAATCTTAATAAGTTCTGGCTATAAAATAAAAGAAGATAACAAAAATAAGACTCCTTACTATGGAGATTTTTTAAGATTAGAAAAAGATATAGGAAATAATCTAAAAGTAAGTATGGATATCTTAATCAAAAAAGTTTTAGACAGGCAAACAAATACCACATTTTCTGCTGAATGGGTGTTTGAAAATTCAAAAAGAAAAACTTTAAAAGGAAAAACTATTGTAGAAGAATTAAAATTAAGAATAATAAATATAGACGCTTTATTTATCATGAAGTTTGTAAGTTGTCGTTTAACAGATATAAGAGATATTTTTATGTTAGCCCCAAACATAAAAAACAAAGAATGGATAAAAAAAGAGATTTCAAAAAAATATTATTTTAATAAACTATTTCTAAAAGTTAAAGAAAAAATAACTTCAAGGCAATTTAAAGATAATTTGCAAGGAGTTTTTGGGATAATCGACAACAAAGTTTTCCAAAAGCATCAAAAAGCAATTTTAAATCTTAGTAAAATTTAAATAAAAAATCACCAAGTCTCAGAATCATTTGCATCCCAAAGCCATTCATAGATTATGCATTAATAATCTGAGAGTCAATTAAGATATTCTGCTGTTCGCTCCATTCTTCATCTGAATGTTCTTTTATATATTTCACCCACAAATCAATAAATTCAAGCCTTTCTTTAGCATTCTGCAACTTAAACTTCTTTAATTCATCTAACTTAACTTTTACATCAGAAGCTTTCATTCTAATAACCTCAGTTTTTTATGGACATTTAATTTATCAACAAAGATAAGAAACTCTTCTTTATTAATCTTTTCTTTAAATAAACTATAAAGATGTCTTGCATCTTCTATATCTTTGTCAGATTTAAGTTCTTGCTCTGTTCCATCTGCAGCTAAAAAAAGCTTATAAGCTATTTGTAGCTCTAAAGGAGAAATAAAAATTTTTCCCTTCTTTAAAATTACTTTAATTTTATTTTTATAAGAATACTCATCTAAATCTGTTTTAATAATTTTAAATTCTATATTAGGAACTGGCCTGCCTTTTGTAAAAAATCTAATTGCATGTTCTTTTAACATTTTAAAAGCTTCTGAGTGATTAGAAGAATTAATACATTCAAAGCCATTTTCATGTAATTTCTTCCATAAGGATTGAAATTCTTGTTTGCTCATTTCAGGAACTAATAAATCAACATCTTCTGTAGCTCTTGTCCTTCCAAAAAGTATAGAAACATAACCTGAAACAACAACATAATCATCTAAAAGACTGCAAAAATCAATAACAAAATTATCTAATTCATTTAATTTCCTATCAAGTTTTATCTCTCTTTTATCTAAATTAATTTCCATAATTAAACCCCATTGATATCCCAAGGCAAAATACTATAAATAATTAACTATAATTAACTGATATTAAGTAATATTAGCTAATAATTAAAATATATTTTATAAAGATTTGGAGGAAGATTTTACCAGGTGTTTGGGTCATTAACATCTCTCAAATAACCCTCACAAAACCTGCCTAAATCATATCCATCTATAACTGCCTTGCCTGTAACAGAATTAAAATCAGGAATTCCATTGGGGCCTGAAATATTTGCTATATGATTATCTAAACTATCATTACCCCAGCCATTTGCAAATAAAGCATAATCTTTATTATCAACTATTCCATCATCATTTAAATCAGCTAATAATCTGCTTCCAATATCCAACACACCACTTCCATATGGGTCCCATTGATTATAATCTCCTGCAGGAACATCTTTAAGAGGAATAATTCCATTATTAAATTCATTAGCATCTCTAACATCATATACAGGATAAAAATCATTTCCTTCTGGGTCTTCAGCAGATGATGTTTGTTGGAAGAGGATTGGGGCGTTGCCGAATTCTCTATCTCCATTATCATTCCAAAAATAACCAACTTCTATCCAATTTTCTTTATCAGAACTTAAAGTTCCTTGATAAGCAAACTTAATGTCATAAGGAGCATTAGAATCTTCTGCTCTAAAATCATCCCATAAATAAAAATCACCATTATTAACATCAGAATAACATTGTGTATGATCAAAATCATAACTAAAAGCACTACTATCTTTACCCTTATCATAACCATCTGTAGCTCCTGGATAAGATTCATCATTTCTATAAATGTCAACATTTCTCTGAGAAGAATTCAAATTATTTTGAACTTCAAGATAGCCAGGATTTTCAGCATTAGCTTTTCCAGCAAAACTCATTAAACCAATAGCACCATAAGTTACAGCATTATCTTGAACATGTTTTCCAACAGATTTAATAGAATTCCAACTTCTTTTTCCTAATTCTTTACCAGTATTTACAATTTTTTCTAAATTATATTTCATTATAACTACATAGTAACAACATTATTTATAAATGTTTTGGTTTTGTTTTTTACGCTTTTTTGAACTATTAACCTTATTTAAATATTATTATAATTAATTTTGTCTTATTAGAGTTATATTATCATAATTACTATATATAAAGTAACCTTGCCATGAGTTAAATGAAGTTGTTTTACAATTTATAGATGGAGCTCCCTCTCCTGTTTTTGAACAAACATATCTATAATCATTAACATCAGTATCCCAATAATAAATCTGTTCATGTCCTGTTCCTAATATCCAATCAGCATTATCCGCATCACTAATATTCTTCTCACTCCCACTCCCATTCCCAAACCTCAACTTACTCCAATCATATGTCTCACCACTAACAGAACCACCCACCCCAGGCAAAGTCAAATTACCACTTTCATTTGAATAAATCCAATAACCTTTTTTATTTCTAAACTTAGTGTCATCTAAACCAGAAACTGTTGAAAGATATTTAAATTTTCTCTGGCTTTTTGTTGCTGGACTATTGTCATAATAAGATAAATAAGCTTGCTGTTTTCCATTGCTTAATGCCTGAGCCCATGTAAATGATGTAAATGTCTGAGTTCCATTATTAAATGTAGCATCAGCCAAACTTAAGTTTGTCTCGTTCGATGAATAACCAATTAAATTCCATCCTTTAACAAGAGAAATATTTCTATCTGAACGCAATTTCCTTTTATTTTGAATGATACTCAGCATATTTATTCTTCTTGTTGTTCCTAAATGAAAAACTAATTATATCAAAAGATGTTCCGATAATCAAGTTTTTTTTGGCTGAAACTGTAATTTTCAGGCCGGCTCGATGGTTGTTTTTAAGTGCTTTTTAACGGTAATTGATTGTTGACTTTTGGGCTTTTATAGCTGAAAATGCATATCTTTCGTTCATCTATGTAAATTTAAAATGCACAATATAAGGAGCCGGTTATGTTTAACGGTATATTTCGTATTCCTCAGCCGTGTAATGAGCCATGTTTGCAATATGCACCGGGCAGTCCGGAGCGTTCGCAATTAAAAGCTAAGCTCAAAGAACTATTGGGTGAAGAGATTGAGGTGCCGATGATAATCGGCGGAGAAGAAATACGTAACGGCAACCTTGCGGACATTCGCTGTCCGCACGACCATCAGCATCTTGTGGGCAGGTATCATCAGGCGGATGAAACGTTTGTTACAAAGGCGGTCGATGCGGCCCAGAAGACCAAGAAAGAATGGGGCGAGATGCCGTGGGAATCGAGGGCGGTTGTGCTGCTGAAGGCGGCGGACCTTCTGGCGGGCAAATACCGGATGCTGCTCAATGCGGCTACGATGCTGAATATGAGCAAGACGCCTAACCAGGCGGAGATTGATTCTGCCTGTGAGCTGATAGATTTCTGGCGGTTCAATCCTCATTTTATGGAGGAGGTTTACGGCGACCAGCCAACGTCCACGCCCGGCGTGCTCAATTATATGGAGCATCGTCCGCTG
>JAFCCB010000070.1 GCA_017610445.1 Candidatus Dojkabacteria bacterium | reverse complement strand
TGACAATAACTTTTTTTTATTTTAAAACAAAAAAGAAAAAACCGCCAACATCAGAAGAAATCTTGAATCAAAAAGAAAAAAAATTCAGCGAAAGAATGAAAGGTGAAGAGGTTGCAGGAAGTTTAGGGAAGATTTAGATTTTAGAATTAACTATTTATTTAAACATAAGATTTTTCCAGTTAAACAAATATCTTTAATCGGACAATTATTACAATTTGGAGTAGATTTACAAACAGTTCTTCCAAAATGCCAAAAAATTCTATCTAAATCTACTGGAGAATATTCATTAAAGGTTCCTTTTGTTAGCTTAGATAATCTTAAAATAAGTTTATGCAAAAATAAATATTGTTTTTCATCACTCGGATTGTTTCCCATCTCTAAACTTCCAGATTTAAGACATTCTATATTAAATCCCTCATTAAGTAATCCTATTCTTGTGATTACTCTTACAACATGGAGATCATTAGCAGCATAATTTTCATTAAAGTTTGATAAAGCTAAATCTCTTAATTTGAATCCAATATGTTTAATTTGTTTAATCTTATCCTTTTGAAAATTATTCTCATAATCCTCTTTTGCTCTTTGAAAATACTCTACAAAATCCCAATTAAGTTTCTCTCTAAAAAAAGAAACAACATCTGAAATAACTTGAGCCCCTTTATCTATCCCCCACCTATAATTATCTACAATTTTTTTATAATTTTCTAATATTAAATCTTCTTTAGTTTTTAGATTTTCTTCTAGAAGGACTCTTATTTTTTCGCTAACCTCTCCTTTCATAGCCCTTATTAACACACTTTGTAAAATAATCTTAAGAATTCTCATATCATTCTCATTAGACTTTTCTTTTAAAAGAAGATTATTTTTATTAATATCTTCTCGGCATTTTAATACCCATTCATTGATTGATTTTGTTTCTCCATTAAATTTTGCATTTATTCTAGTAATCTTAGAACAAATTTCATTTATGTCTGGGATTCTAATTTCCACCCTCAACCATAACAAAATTCTTTTTCAAATATTTATATAATCTTTCAGCTTCATCTGCCCTTAGTTTGTTTTTTTCTTATCCAATTTTTCCAACATTTCATCAATATCTTTTGCCTGCTCTTCAAATCTTTCAGATTCTCCAAGCCAATATTCTGGAGTTGTATCTTTATTTCCTTTTTTTATTTCTGCCTTTATCCTGTGTTCTTCTGCTCGTTCTAATAAGCTATCTCTTTTTTTAATTAACCTTTTTTTTCTTGCTCTTTTTTCTCCTTTAACCATTTTTCTATTTCCCTAATTTTTTTATTATTATAATCCATTAATTTTTTAGCTTCATTTATCGGAAGCTCATATCTCCTGCTATTCTTATTTTTAGAATCTAAATATCTTTCATAAGCCTTTAAACTTCCGCTAATTTTTTTTATTAAACTCAAAAATTCTTTTTTCTCCCATAACTTCTTTTTTCTTAAACAATCAATAATATATATAGTTCTAAGCCTAAGAATTAAAGAATATGAAGCAGCATCACTCACTTTTTCTTCCATTTCTTCAGCTATTCTAATGTATTCTCTAACAACTCTCATAGCAGATTTTGTTGTATCAATATGCCATTTAATATTTCTCTTTGTTATAGGGGTATTGACATATTCAATCAAAAGTTTTTTATTAATAATTGGTTTAGCCTCAATCAGCATAGGAAGCAATGGAAAAATGTTCTTTTTCATTTTTTCATCAGCCAATTCTTTAGACACCAGCATTAAATCATATTTTCCTTTTTCAATTTTATCATTTAAATCTTCTGTTATAACTAAAACATCAATATCACTTTTAATAGTCTGCTCCCCTCTTGCATAACTCCCAACTAAATAAGCCCCTAAAACCTTGCATAATACTTTTTTCTCTAATAAAATTTCTAAGATATCTTTCTCTATATTTAATGGCTGTAAAACTATCTTTACTTGGGTATTTAAAAATTTCTTAGGCAATAACACTCCCGCACTATTGCCTACCTTAATAGTATTTTTAATTAATTCCATAGGTTATAACAAGTTATAACTATTTAAACCTTTTGTTTAAGAATTATTATGTCAGAATTTTCTAAATTCTGAGCATCCTAAAAACAAGGGGCTGTAACAAACCACACACTTTAGTGCTTTAGAAATTCTCAAAGAATTTCTAACAATGCTCAAAAATCCAAGAAAGATTTTTGACATGTGGTGGCACATTGTTTTTTTGATTTATAAAACAATCTATGGCTATTTTTTATTTTTAGAATTAATTATCTTCATTTAATCTTTTATTATCTTCTTTAGCAACCCATTAACATAATCCATGCTGCTATCATTTAAAATAACAACATCATAAGCCTTTTTGTAATCCTCAAGATTTTCTTCGTCCTGATAATTTAAAAATCCCATCCTGATTAGGTTTACATAATCAAATCCCTTAATCATCTCCAGATCTCCCAAACTATCTCCAAGAAGGATAACATTTTTTCTATCTTTTAATTTTTTCATAATAGGCAGCCCTTTTAATACTATTTCTCCTTTATTGAAAACATGAATTATTGGCTCTTTAACACTAATAGCTTAAAATAAAGAGGAATTGCCTCGCCAAGTCCGCTTGATGAAAAAATAATTAAAGGAATTTGTTTCTTATAAGTTAAATCAAAAAATTCTAAAGCCCCTTTTCTAAATTCTAAATATCCTTTATCAACAACTTTTTGAATATCATTTAAATTTAATCCAGAATCAATTAATAATTTTTTATGTGCTCTCCACCATTTTTCCATTGCTTTCTTTTTTTTATTCATAGGAATATTAGGATTTACCTCAATTGGATAATATTTATCATGTAATTCCTGTGCTTTTTTTCTATAATCTGGTGTTAAATAATTACTTTGATATAATTGTGTAATTATTGCTCTAACTTTTTTTCCATTAACAAACGCTTTAGTTAAAGTCCTGTCAAAATCAGTAATAACATGTAATTTATCTTTGCCTTGTTTAGAAATCTTTTTAATTATTTCTTCTAATCGTTTTGAATTAGAGATTATTATGTTTTTCATTTTTTCTTCTTGCTTTTCTTCCTAACTCTCTTCTTGCTTTTCTTTTCCTTAACAACCTCACTTTTTTTCTCTTCACCTTTCTCCAAAACATTTAATTTTTCCTGCATCT
>JAFCCB010000035.1 GCA_017610445.1 Candidatus Dojkabacteria bacterium | reverse complement strand
CTCTTTTTCTTTTGTTGAATATTTTTTAGCAATTTCTTTAAGATTTTCTAAATCTAATAAAGCAACACTATTCATTATTTTAGAAAAAATTGTAATTCCTGTATTTAATTTTCTATATTCTTTTATTATCCTATTAACATTCTTCTTAACTGTTATATCTTTTATCTTATTTAAGTCTTTAGATAAATATTTAATTAATGGTTTTATTTCCTTTTTAAGAAAATTTTCAATTATTTTATTAAATCCTTTTATTAAAGAAGCGTCAGTGGAATAATAAAATTCTTTTCCTTTCTTAATTATATTAATCATATCAAGCTCTTTTAATTTATTTAAGCTTCTACTAACTAATCCTCTACTATAACCCATTCCTTTTTCAATTTCTTTTTGTGTTATGGGTTTAGATTTAAATAATAAAAAACCCCACACTTTTCCAACAGACTCTCCTAACCCCCATTGTTTTGATATTCTTCCAAATGAGAATAAGATTTTTTGTGTATTTGTATTATTCATTTTTCTCTTTTAATCCTTCTTATTATTTAACTGAATTTTTACTATAATTAAAAGCTTTCCCCTTTACTTTTGATATTTGATTAAAAATTATTTTTTTCACAATTCTATATTTTATCATTTTCCCAACACTTTAATAAAAAATCTAAATCTATTTTTTCTTTTTTCTTTTTTTAATCGAGATTTAATCTTTGGCAAAGCCTCTTTTGCCACTCTTTCGCCTTCTTCTATAAATTTTTGAAACTCATAGAATTTAAATGTTGTAAATCTCATTACATTTGGTTTGATAATTAATAAATTCTTATCATTCCTATTAATATTAAATTCAGTTGATTGAGTTCTAAGAATTTCATAAGACCTTAATAATGTTTTAAGTATATTTGGGTTTTCTAGTTTCTCTTCATGTCTCATAGTTAAATCTAT
The DNA here is from genome assembly GCA_017610445.1 of Candidatus Dojkabacteria bacterium. Classification (GTDB taxonomy): domain Archaea; phylum Nanobdellota; class Nanobdellia; order Pacearchaeales; family GW2011-AR1; genus ARS1285. The sequence goes on along the minus strand of JAFCCB010000035.1, from coordinate 8,927 downwards.
GCCAATTATAATATCTGCTCCCATTTTTTTAACTATGTTAGTTGGGGTTGGATTTATTAAACCCCCATCAACCAGTAATCCTTCTTTGGTTCTCACTGGTGGGAAAATTCCAGGAATACTGATGCTTGCCATTATAGCATCTACTAATTTTCCTTTATTAATTATAATTTCTTTTCCAGATTCTAAATCAGTAGAAACAATTTGCAGAGGAATTTTTGTGTCTGAAAATGATTTGTCTTCAACTAAATTCTCAATAAAATTTCTGACTTTATTCCCATGGATTAGCCCCCTCCTTTGAAAATTTAAATCAATTAATTTAATTAAATCTCTTTTTGTTAAAGAAAGAACTTTCTTTTCTTCTTCTTTAATATTAGGGTTGAGAGCATAGCAGGCTCCAATTATTGCACCCATACTACAGCCAACTATGTAATCTATAGGGACATTGTTTTCTTCTAATACTTTTAACACACCTATATGAGCTAAACCATTTGCTCCGCCAGAACCCAATGCAATCCCAATTTTAGGTTTGTTTTTATTCATTTTGCCTCTTTTTAGCATGTTACCAAACTTTCTAAAATTTTCTCTGGAATTCTAATTGCTTTTTCTGTTTTCAAATTCACAAAAAAATGTTCTGTTTCTGCTTTTGCTCTTTCTTTTGTTTGATTATACATAACAGATTTTACAATAATTTTTGCTTTATTTATTTCAAGTTGAGAATCTATTTTAATTTTTTGATTGCTATTTGTTTGTTTTTCATACTGATAAAATGAAGAAGTCACAAAAAGCCCAATCCCTTCTTTTTTTAATTCCTTATCATCAAATCCTATTTTTTTTAAAATAGAAACTCTTGCTTTCTCAAAATAAACAGGGTAATGACTATTATTTAAATGTTCATAAATATCAGTATCTTCTTTTTTTACAACCATCTCAATAGAATTTTCTGCGATTATTTTTAGATTCTCCATTTTATTCTTTTGTTTTTATTTTACTCTTTTTTCCATTTTACTTTTGATTTAATTTTTTGTTTTTTGGATATCATAAAGAATTTTTATATATATTTAAAAAAGGCAGATTACCTTCTTCAATTACAATGTCTTTATCTACCCATCCTCTTTCTTTTATTGCCTGTATTAATTTTGATTTCTCAAATCTTGGACCACCGACAAAAGTATGACTTTTCTTCCTTATAAAATAATATCCCTCAGGAAGATTTCCTATTTTATTAATACTTATTTTCCTACCTTCAAAAATTACCATTTTTATTCTATTAATAATTGGGCTAACCCATAAATATCAAAATGACGCCCCTTTATTTTTAAATCTTAGATTAAAACATAAAGTGCTTTATGTTTTTCTGCGTATCTACCAACTTTTTCAAAAAAATTTTCCAAACCATTTATCATAGTTTCATTTGATAAGGTTCTCTCTGTTAAAGAAATTGTAGCTCCATAATTTTTTAATTGGTGTGCTGAAATTTTAGTGTCTTCAATTCTAAGATTCTCTAACAATTCTTCTTCAGAAATCCCAATTCTTTTAGAAACTTCTTCTCTTAAACGAGCCCAACTTACTTCTACTTCATGGTAATCCTGATTCCCCCCCATAACTAATATTTTAGGTTTCATTTTATTTTTCATATAGCTTCTGCCGTTTCTTTTATAACTTGTTGTTTTCCAAGATATTCCTCTCTCCAAATATCATCTGTGGCTTTACACATCCCATCGTGATATTCTATCATCCCTTTTTTATATTCAGGATCTTTTAATGCTTCTGCAGCTGCTTCATCCATTGGTTTTAAATTATGTTTAGCTATTTGTTCGTCTATAATTGGCCTCAACATTTCATAATGGTCTTTAATAGGACAAGTCATAATTATATTTCCTTTTTTATCTGCTGGCTGTTCTGTATAATAATCTTTTTGCCATTGTCTAATTGCCTCAAAAAATGGTTTTTTTAAAACATCATTAAGATTTCCACCTTTTGCATAAACTTCATTAATATTCACAGGAGTATAAGGATTAAAAGCACAAGGAGAAACATCTCCTTTCCAGTCAATATACAAATACCCTGCACCATCTCTTCCTGCAGAAATACAACCACTTGAGAGTGCTCCACTATTCCAAAAATCTGCAACAAATAATTTTTTATCTTTTACTAATCTATGCATTTGTCTAAATAACTTTACTCTTTGTTTTGGATTAACCATTAAATCTAAAGAACTGCTTCTGCCAATTGGCATATATTGAAAAAGCCATGAATAAAGAACACCATGTTTATTAAAATAATAATCAAAGGTTTCATCATTTAAAATCCAATCTGCATTCTTGCTTGTAGGTGTGATTGAAACACCGTAAGGAATTCCTTGTTCTTTTAAATTGTCAAAAGCCCTTAAAATTTTCTTATGAACTCCTTTTCCTCTTCGAGCATCTGTATGTTCTTCAAAACCTTCAACTGAAATCGCAGGAGTAATATTCCCAACTTCTGCAAATCTTTTTGCCATTTTCTTATCAATCATTGTCCCATTAGTATACATTAAAAAGAAATTATCTTGATGTTTTTCAGCTAAATCAAAAATATCCTTGCCCTGACTTTTATAAAGTGTGGGCTCACCACCAGTAATAACTGTAAAATAAGAATTCCATAATTTTGTTTTTTCATCAACAATTCTGTCAAACATATCAAAATCTAATTTTTCTGAGTCAGAAGAATGGCTATTTGCATAACAACCAATGCAACCAGGTTTGTCAGGATTTCTACCACTTTTACCAAGAGTTATATTTCCTACAAATGAATTAACTAATGCTTCTTTTACTTTTGGAGAATTCTCTGCGTTTTTATAAGCTTTATTTAAAAAAGATACCAATGCCCTTCCTATGTAATATCTTTCTTTTCTTGCTTGCATTGGGAGAGTTTCATCTTTTAATAATCCAGCATGAATTCTTTTGTCAACAAAAGGAATCAATGTTTTCTCTCTTAAAAAATCATTAGAGATAATAAACTCTAAAGATTTTTCTTTGAATTTATTTTTTATGTCTTTTAATAGTTCCATTTTACTTTTTAGTAAAATCTAAAAAGTATTTAAATCTTTTTACTTAATTGTTACTACTAAACCACCATAAATCTAATTACTTATTTGAATATTTTATTATAAGTTTAATAAACAACCTTATCTATTTAATTATACAAAATTTCCGCCCCATCCAATAGCAAGCAGATTTTAAAAAGTTAAAATCCCTTGTTATATTAATAAAAAATAACACGGCGTGGTTATTTTCCTATACACAGGGCGACGGCACTTTGAAAAAAGAGTTCTGATAAATTAGTAATATGAAAAACACAAATCCCTCTGAAGTAGGAATTTCAAGAATATTTAATGTAGATATTAGTCTAGTAAGATGCAATTATAGGGCTTGTAAAACCAGGGGTAAATATGTTAAATGTTATTTTAACAATATGTTTTTAAAATGCCCAAAACATATAGGATTTATTTCAGGTTTATTAAACTTAATAGAAAGGTAATCATCCAAAAATTCTTTTCCAAAAAGATTTTCTCACAGGCATATTTGGTGTAATTTTATAACTAATCTGGGGTTTTTCTTTTATCAAAGGTATTGTTTTTGCTAAATCTCTGTTTGCAAGTTCAATTGCTCTGTCTATTGAAATTTTTGAATATCCCTGACTTATTAATGAAAACTTTAATGTATCTTCTGTGTATCCTTTTGAAAGATTTTTTTTGATATAATCTGTTAACTGCTGAATTATGTTTTGTGGTTTGTACATTTTAAGATTAGTGATTATGTGTTTAAAAAATTTTGTGGTTATCGGTATATTTTTATAGTTGTTTTGTATTTATAAAAAAATGGTGATTGAGTTAATTTCAGGAATTCCTGAAAATCTTTTGATTTTGTGTGAAATAGGATTAATGCTAATTATCGCAGCGTTTTTTGCATTTATTGTCCGATTGTTTAAACAGCCGTTGATTCCTGCTTATATTTTGACAGGTATTTTAATCGGACCTTTACTGCTTGGTTTAATTGAAAATCAGGGGTTGATTATTTCTCTGTCTGAAATAGGCATTGCATTTTTGATTTTTACAGCTGGTTTGGAAATTAATTTTAAAAAATTAAAGCAGGTTAGCGGGGCAGCGACTTTTGGGGGGATACTGCAAATTGCTATTTTATTTACAATTGCGTTTATTGTTGCTGTATGGCTTGGTTTGATTGGGAAAGCTCCAATTTATATTGGATTAGTTGTTGCATTTTCAAGCACTATGGTGGTTGTTAAGTTAATGTATGATAAAAAAGAACTTAACAGTCTGCACGGGAGAATTATTATTGGAATATTATTAGTTCAAGATATTGTTGCAATAGCTGCGTTGTCTGTTCTTATGACAGATTTGACATTAAACAGTGTTTTACTTTCTCTTGGAAAAGCTTTTTTGTTTGTTATAATTGCATTTGTTTTATCAAAAGCAATAAATCCTATTTTAAAAAAATCTGCAAAGACACCTGAGTTGCTTTTATTAGTTTCTATTTCTTTTTTGTTTTTGTTTGCGATTGGCTCTGTAATTGCAAATTTATCTATTGTGATTGGAGCATTTTTAGCAGGGGTTGTATTGGCAAATTCTGATTTTAAAACTGAAATAGTAGGAAAGATTTCTCCTATCCGGGACTTTTTCGCGATAATATTTTTTGTTGCTTTAGGAATGCAGTTGCAGATGATTTCAAAACAATTTGTAATTTTACTATTTGTCCTTATTGGATTGGTTGTAATATTAAAACCTTTAATTATCATGCTTTTAGTCAGGATTTTTGGATATACAAAAAGAACTTCTTTTTTAACTGGAAATGCTCTGGCGCAGACAAGCGAGTTTTCATTAGTTATTGCTACTCTGGGTTTTGGACTTGGGCACATAAGCCAGGGATTATTCAGTGTATTAATCTTGCTTACAATTATTACTATGTCTTTTACAACTTATTTTATTGGCTATGAAAGGAAATTATTTAATTGGTTTTCCTGGCCTTTAAATATTTTTAATAAATTTAAATCTAAAAAAGAAAAATTAGAATATCTTTCAAAAGAAGGAAATAAAATTGTAATTTTTGGGTGCCATAGAATGGGGAGTTTGTTTTTAAAAGAATTTGAAGAAGACAAAAAAAATATAATTGTTGTGGATTATAATCCTGAGATTATTGCTTCTTTAATCAATAAAAAAATTCCATGTATATACGGGGATTTTGTAAATAATGAAATTTTAAAAAGAATTGATATCAAAAATGCAGAAATGATAATCAGCACTATCCCTGATTTAGATGATAATCTGCTTTTAATTAAAAAAACAAAAGAGTTAAATTCAAAAGTTCAGATATTTGCAGTAGCAAACAGAATCAGCGAGGCGTTAGAGTTGTACAAAGCAGGTGTAGATTATGTTATTTTGCCTCAGATTATTGGAGGGCAAAGAGCATTTGGGATAATCAAGAAAATCCAAGAAGATAACTCTTCTTTAGGGGATTTAAAGAAAAAGCATATTAAATATTTGAAGAGTATTCACAGGATACTTTACTAAGTATATAAATTCTTATAAATTATAATAACAAAGATTTATTATGAAATGGTACATAGCTTCAAGGCAAAAAGAGAAAGCTAATGTAAAAAAATTAATAAAATTATTAAGAAGATATAATCATCAAGTAGATTATGATTGGACTTTATTTGGTGATTTAAAACCTTATAATAAAAATGAAGAAAAATATTCAGAAACTACACAAAAAATCTCTTCAGCAATTTTAGACTCTGAGGTTTTTGTTTTATTAAGTGATTCTGGGGGCACTGATATGTTTATTGAATTAGGTATGGCAATTGCTAACAATATCAAAAATAAAACTCCTAGGATTTATATAATAGGAGAACATAATAAACGCTCTCTTATGCACTTTCATCCTTGTATAAAAAGATTAGATTCTATTGATGATATTTTTTCTACAGAGTGTCCAGAAATATCTTTTAGAACTTAAAGCTTATTAAAACCCAATCATCTCTTTCTTATTTTTATAATAAAACTTTTTGGCGTTTTTTAATTTTTCTTTAGAAACTGCATAAACTGTCATAATCTTGTCTCTTTTTTTGACTTCTTGATTTAGTTTTTTATATAAATAGATTCCTGCTTGTTTATCCTCTGGGCATCCTGCCTGTCTTGCTAAAGTATTTATTAATTTATTATTTAAAGATTTAATCTTGTTTTTTCTTTTTGCTTTTATTGTGTAAGCATATTTCCCTGCTTTAAGTTTTTTTATTTTTCCTTTTTGGGCTTTTATTATCTGCTCAAATTTTTTAAATGCCTTTCCTGAATTTAAAATTTTTAATGCAAGTTTTTTTCCCTGTCCTTTTTTTTCTTTGCCTGTCATTTCTAATAATTTTCCTGCAAGCATTATTGACTTTTGTTCTAAATCTTTTGGGGCATCTTCTTTTCTTTGTAAAACTTTAATTATATCCTGCATTTCCAAAACAGGACCGATGCCATTGCCAATTGGCTGGCTCCCGCCTGTTAAAATAACCTGTAATTTTAAATCAAATCTTTTTCCTAATTCCAGAAATTTAGTTTTTAATTTTTTTGCTTGTTTTTTTGTTACTTTTGCTGAATGCCCGTAAGGAATATCAATTAAAATATATTTACTGCCAACTGAAACTTTTTTTGCTAAGATACTGGCTAAAAGCTGTGCAGATGAATCTATTTTTACTATTCTTTCTATTTTGATTATTTTGTCGTCGACAGGAGCAAGCCCTAATGCTCCACCCCAAACAAAACAGGCATTTGTTTTTTTAAGAATTTTTTTTATTTGCAGAACTGAAAAATCCACTTTAGCGAAGGTTTCAATTACATCTGCTGTTCCTGCTGCACTTGTGATTGCTCTTGAAGATGTTTTAGGCATAATGAGCCCTGTTGAAGCGCAGATTGAAACTACAATCGGCGTTGTTCTATTTCCTGCAATTCCTCCTATGCAATGTTTGTCTGCAACTTTTCCTTTTAATTTCAATTGTTTGCCTGTTTTAACCATTGCCTGTATTAAATTTTTTGTTTCATTTAAAGACATACCTTTGCTATAAACTGCTGAAATAAAAAATGCTACTTCTGCTTCTGTAAGAGAATTGTTAGATATATCACGGACAATATTTTGAATTTCTTGTTTTGTTAGTTTTTCTCCTTTTAATTTCTTTTTAATTAAATTAATACTTAATGGGCGCTGTGCTAATTCTACATTAACAATATCTTTATTTTTTAATTTTAAATTTTTTACAATCCTGTCTGAAACTGCAATCTCATCCTGATTAATTATTTTAGAAACAATATTAACAATCGAGATAATTCTTTTTTTTCTTTTTCTTATAGAAGCTCTGTTATTAATATGCAAACTCATTTTTTCTGCTGTCTTTTCATTAATCATACATACAGGCTTTCCTGTTAAAAATTTTAAAATTTTTACTTTTAATCTCATCTTTTTGGTTTAAAAATAATGTATTATCAATACTTAAAAGTGTCGTTTTTTGCAGCACTGTTTTTTAAGTGCATGAAATTTTTAAAAAAATTTCTGGATAAAAAATTATTTTTTACAATTTTCTTGGGGTTTGAAAATGAATGACATCCTCTTCACACTAAAGTGTGGAGTTTCCTTTTTAATATCTATTTACAATTTTTAGCTAACAAAACAGAGCTTAAGCTTCTCATCTACATATCTCAAAGTTTTGTACATTATTGATGCCATATCATAAATGATATGGATTTCTTCTGCATTTAACAATATTTTAGAATGATATAATTTTCTGGGGCATTTCTAATACTAAATAAATCAAAGTTTTAAGGGATTGAATTTTAAGGGGTTGAAAGATTTGCTTTCTACTTCTTTGAATACTAAGTTTTCACTTTTTGTATTTTTTCTGTAAAGTTCTATTATCAAAAGAACATAAGCTAAAACTAAGGGGCCGATTATTAACCCTAAAATTCCAAATACTAAAAGCCCTCCAATCATTCCAATTATAATAATTGTTGGGTTTATCTGAGTTTTTTTAGAAACTATTAAAGACCTTACTAAAGTGTCAATTCCTGAACTGATTATAAGCCCATAAATCAATAACCCTAATCCAGCGCCTGTTCTTCCTGCTGCAAATAAATAAATATCTGCAGGAACCCAAACTAACCACGGGCCAATAAGAGGGATTATCCCAAAGAACATTGCTAATAAAGTTAATAATAATGGATTTGGAACTTTAAAAATAAAAAATCCTATTCCTGCAATTATTCCCTGAAGAGCCCCAACAAGAATTTGTCCTATTAAAACAGAATAGGTTACATTTTTGAATTGTTTGAAAAATTTCTCCTGAATTTCTTTTTTTAAAGGAGAAAGAGATCTAATATATTCTATTCCTTTTTTTCCGTCTTTTAATGAAAAGAAAAAGATAAAAATTACAATAAATAACTGAAGAAGAATTTTTGGAAAGTTTAAAATAAAATCACCAAATCCTTTAATAAAATCAGAAATAATAGTGGAAATAAAACTGTTTAAAGAATTCATTATGCCTGCTGAAGGTTCTATTGAAGATAAAAAACTTGGGAAAGTATCTTTTATTATGTTAAACAAATTTGCATTTTGCATGTAAAGATAAAAATTAATTGCCTGATTTACCAAAGAATTCAAAATCAAACCTGCGATTACAAGAATTACTGCTATCAAACCTAAGCATATTAAAAATGCAGATAAATTTTCATTTTTTATTTTAGACAATGTCCAGGTATATAGGGGGTAGAATATATATGCTAATAAAACTCCAAAAATTATTGAAAGAGCTATTGGTTTTATAATAATTATTGCTAATACAAAGAGCCCAATTACAAGTGCAAAAGTCACTAAATCCTGAAAATTTTTCTTTTTTATCAT
>JAFCCB010000069.1 GCA_017610445.1 Candidatus Dojkabacteria bacterium | reverse complement strand
AACAGTAAAATCCATTATTTGTTTCTCCATTTTAATTTGTTTCTCCATTTTAATATGATAATTATAATATTCTTGAATTTAAATAATTTGTGATAGTGTTTTTTTAATTAAAAACGCCCTGTACAGGAATCGAACCTGTGAGTCCCGAAGGACGTGCGTTAGCAACGCACTGCAATACCACTATGCGAACAGGGCTTAAAATTAATAAAAATTTTAAGAATTTAAAGCTTTGTGTTTAATAAAATAGGATTATTAATCCCTGCTAAATTCAAAGAATAAAACTAAAAATTAATTTTATTTTTCAACAACTTCAAAACTTTTAGTTTTGGAGAGACAAAAAATATTTATATTTTTTGTGTATTAACTGCCTTTGGGCCTCTATCTCCTTCTTCAACATCAAAAGTAACTTCATCGTTTTCGTCTATGGTTCCTTCTTTTATCCCAGATTCATGAACAAAATATTCTTTGTTATCTTCTCCGGCTATGAACCCAAATCCTTTTTCGCTGTTGAAAAATTTAACTTTTCCTTTCATTTTTATCCTCCTATAAATTTAATCTTTAAAATAGCGGGAGATGGATTTGAACCACCGACCTCAAGGTTATGGGCCTTGCGAGCACTCCAGACTGCTCCACCCCGCTATGAATAATACTAAGACAATATACTTTTAAAGCTTACTATATATAATATTATAAATAATAAATGCTATTAAATTAATAATCTACTAAAACATAAGCTATGTTAATCAGCTTTAAAGTGTTTATTTTATAGGGTATAATAAATTTAATTAAGGTAAAATATGGTGAAAGTTCTTGGAATTGACGAAGCAGGCAGAGGTCCTGTAATCGGTCCAATGATTATTGCAGGAGTTATGATTAAAGATGGAAAAGAGGCAATGTTAGGAGCAGTTAAAGATTCAAAATTATTAAAACACAAACAAAGAATAATTCTTGATAAAAAAATAAAAAATATTGCAGCATATGAAATAATCCAAATACCCCCTGAAGAAATTGACGAAACCTTGTTATCAGATAGTTTAAATCTCAACTGGCTTGAAGCGCACAAACAAGCAGAAATAATAAATAAATTAAAACCAGATGTTGCAATAATTGACTGCCCAAGTCCAAATCTCAAGGCATTTGAAAGTTATTTAAGAAAATTACTTAAAAATAAAAAAACAGAATTAATTGTTGAACATAAAGCAGATGTAAATTATCCAGTCTGCTCAGCTGCTTCTATTTTAGCCAAAGTAAAAAGAGAAGAAGAAATGGACAAAATAAAAAAAATTTATGGAAACACTGGCCCTGGTTACTCTTCAAATAAAATAACCCAAAAATTTGTAAAAGAAAACTGGGAAAAATATCCGGAAATTTTCAGAAAAACTTGGGCAACTTTTAAAAATCATCAGAAGATGAAAAATCAGAAAAAGTTGGTGGATTATTAACTGGAATTTATAAGTAGAGTTTCTAAAAAATTATTAATATCTTCTTTTTGTTTTTTATCAAGCTCATCTAATTGTTTATTAAGATTATCAGGGGAAGGCCATTCAAAAACTACTCCATAATCATCAGCATGTTTCCTTGCTTTTTCTTCAAGTTTATTTAATAACTATCAATATTATTAAAAGACCTTTTATATTCAAACCCAAATTTTGAAGAAATTTTTTCTAAATTTTTGTAAGAAGAATCTATATATCCTTTTAAATATTCTTTAGCATTTCTTGGGCTATAAATTGGATTGGGTTTAAGAAAATATCCTGCTAATTGTCCATGTAATTTTTTCAAGTTCTTTTCAATATCTTTATTAGTTTCTTTGACAATACCATTAAATTCTTTTTTATTCATAGAATACTAATATCCTTATTATTTAAAAGGATTATTATAATGAAATTCTGTTAATAAATATTTAAAAACAATCTTTCTCTTTCTATTAATAATATAAAACAGGTAATTGACAAAAATATTAAGCAGAATATGAGAAACTTAAACAAACTCAAGAGAATACACAACTTCTCTGAA
>JAFCCB010000010.1 GCA_017610445.1 Candidatus Dojkabacteria bacterium | reverse complement strand
ATAAAATAGATTATAAGGCTTGATTAGAATAAACCTCTTAAATTTTTTTTGATTTTAATTTTAAATGCAGAAGAAATCCATATCATTTATGATATGGTATCAATAATGTGCAAAACTTTGAGATATAGATAAGAATCTTAAGCTCTGTTTTGTGTAGCTAAAAATTGTAAACAGATATTAAAAAGGAAACTCCCCATTTTAGTGTGGGGAGGATGTCATTATTAATTATTGAGGGATTATCTTATGCTCTTTATAATTTTAGAAGATATTAAAGAATTAATAAATAGTTTTATCTTCCTGTAGAAGAATTCCAGTTTTCTCCTCTTTGTGAATCTTCTAAATTATCTACTTCTTCAAATTCTGGCTTATAATAATCCATGATTATCCCCTGGCAAATTCTGTCTCTTTTTTTTATTTCCACTGGATGGTTATTATGATTGCATAAAATAGCATTAATCTCTCCTCTGTAATCTGAATCAATAACTCCTCCATGAATACTAAGCCCTTTAAATCCCATCCCGCTTCTGTCCCAGATATGAAGAACCTTGCCTTGAGGAATTTGAACTGCGATTCCTGTATGTATTGAACAGGTTTCATGAGGGGAAATTATTTTATCTTCTACAGAATAAAAATCAAAACCAGCAGCATTTTCAGTGCTAAGTGTAGGAATTTTTGCATAAGGATGCAATTTCTTAATTTTGACCTTAATTGATTGAATTGGCATTTTAATTTTATTATTTATTTATGCCATGCACCACAACTACATGGACCTTCTGTAACATCACACCATTGAGAACCGTTTAATCCATATTTTGGAGCCCTATCCATCTCACTTAAATCTATTGCTCCATCTTTCATTGAACTTCCTATTAATGAATTGAAATCAGTATTTCTTTGGTAAATAATTGGACAATATTTTTCAGTAAATTCTCCTGTGGTTATTCCAGAATTAATCATTTTTTTTAATTCATCTTCTGTAAATTCTAAACAATAAATATTTGCTAAATTGTTTCTTAATTCTGAAAGATTTGTTCTTCTTATAACTTCTTTCATCAAACTATCTTTATCTTCTAAATTATAATAATCTAATCCAAGGATAGTGTTTAATCCTCTTAAAAATCTTCTTTTTCTGTCTTTTGGGTCATCTTCAAAATCCATATGAAAAATAGATGTTAACTATTTTTAAATATTTGTATAAAAGATAAACTTAAAAACATTAATTTGCACATAAATTCATGGACCTATAAGCTAGTGGCAAACTGACTCGTTTACACCGAGTATTCGGCGGTTCGATCCCGCCTAGGTCCATATTTTATAATTAAAGCAGTAATCAATAAGTTTTAAAAGGATGTGTTTTTATTAAATTTACATGGCAGAAGAAAAACCAAATAATGAAATAAGTTTAGATAACAAAAAATATCAGAATTCTGAATTAAAAGATGCTAAAAATGCTGTTCCTAATCAACCCTCTCCAAAAGATGAAAAAAAGATGAAAGAAGTCAGGGAAAAATTAGAAGGCATAAAAAAATTCATTATAACTAAATATAAATTTGTGAAAGCAATTGGGATTGTTCCTCCTCAGGCAAGTGAGATGTTTGATGAGGAGAATGAATTAAGTGATGAAGAAAAAAAGAACAAGCCAATGCATCTGATTGTTGTTTTGCCTGATGAAAAAGAAAAAGAATTTAATCAAGTTAAGCTGGAGATTATTAAAAAAATTTCAGAAAGCAAGCAGAAAATTTGGCTGAACTTATTTTTAGAAAGAGATTTATGGGAGATTTGTATGGACAGCAAATATAATATTATTGAGGCGATTGGAATGGCTTTTCCTTTGTATGACAAGGGAATTTTAGGAGCATTAAGAGTTGCGCAGATACACAAAAGTTTAGTTTTAAGAAAATTTGAGAAATATGTTTATTCTTATGTTGTTGGCGGGAGTTTGGTTAGAGGAGAAGCAATAAAAACAAGTGATGTTGATACTTATGTTATAATTGATGATACTGATGTTAAAAGAATGCCTCGTTTAGAATTAAAAGACAAGCTTAGAAATATTATTTATTCTTATGTTATGCAAGCAGGCGATTTAGCAGGTGTTCAGAATAAATTAAGTCCGCAGATTTATTTGCTGACTGAATTCTGGGATGGTGTTAAAGATGCTAATCCTATTTTTTACACTTTTTTAAGAGATGGGGTTCCGTTATATGACCGGGGGGGTTTTTTACCCTGGAAATTATTGTTAAGAATGGGTAAGATTAAACCAAGTCCAGAAGCAATTGATGGATTTATGTCTGTTGGTGACAAAACTCAAGAAGTTGCTAAAAGAAAATTATTAGATATTGTTTTGTCTGATATTTATTGGGGGATTTCAATGCCTACCCAGGGGCTCTTAATGCTTTATGGACTTCCTCCGACTAATGTTCCTGAGACAGTAAAGGAATTTAAAAGAATTTTTGTTGATAAAGAGAAATTAGTTGAGAAAAAATATGCTGATATTTTAGAGGAAATTATGATTAAATATTACAAGGGTTATGAGCATGAGAAAATTAAAACAATTTCTGGAAAAGAAATTGACAGATTATTGAAGAATTCAGAGGATTTTTTAAAAAGGCTGAAAGAATTAAGGACAGAGATTGAGAAAAGAATGATGAAAAAGAATTTTGAGGAGATTCATGCTAATGTAATTAAAATTATGAAAGCTTTATTTGGGAATAAACCTGAAGCAGGTTTAATTAAGGATTATGAAAAAGAAATTGTAAACAAAGGAAAAGGAAATCCTAAATTTTTACATACTTTAAATGAATTAACAAGTGTAAAAAAGAAATACAAAACAAAAAAAGCACCGAGCATTTTAGAATTTGAAAGTTTAAGAAAAGATTCTGTTTATTTAATTGAGAGTTTGGTTGAATATGGGCAGAGAAAAGAACTCGGATTGTTGCAGAAAACAAAAGTTGTTATAACCTATAAAGGAAAACATGCAGAACTTTTCCTCACAAATCCTGTATTTTTAGTTGAAGGAGAGAAAATCCAGAAAATAACCACTAAGATTGAAGAAAGTAATGTTAATGAATTGAATAAAACTCTTGCTGATTATAAAGGTAGAAGAGTTGTTTTAGATGCAAAAATTATGAAGTTGTTGAAAAAAGAGTTGGGTGAGTTTGATATAAGTTTATAAAAAGATTTTTAAAACCCAAATCTCCAATATTTCCAGCTTAAATGGGAAGGAGAGTTCTGATAAATATTGAAAATAAAATATAAAGATTTAAAATTAAATATTAAAGAAGTTTTCTCAAAATAATATTTTAATATAAGAATAAAAGTAAAAGAGACTATACCCAGTAAAAAAGATGTATTTGAGCTAATATGCATACCACCCCTTTGGTATGTTGGGGCTATGTTAATTACTCACGATTATAATCCTTTAACTATGAAAGAATCATATCAGCAAAATCAAATAAAATTAACAAAAGAGAGAATTGTAGAAGAAGAACATAGAAAATCATTAAATAAGAAATTAGAAAAATAGCAAACAAATATATTAATCTATCAGAGTTTAAAGAAGAAATCAAATTATAAAATCATCTCAAAACCTTTAAAAACCTATTTTCTCAATTAGTTTTATAATAAATTAATTAATATTAATAATTTTATAAGAATACAGAGATGCTATGACGCACTTAAGCTTCTCATCAACACAGCTTAAAAATATAACAAGATATTAGATAAGTTAAAATGACAAAAGCAAAAATTATTCAATTCAGACGAGGATTAAAAAGAATTCATGAGAGGCATTATATCTTAGATGTAAAAGCAAAGTCAAGAGAAGAAGCTGAGAAATTTGTTGGCAAAGAAGTTATTTGGACTTCTCCTGCAGGAAAACAAATTAAAGGAAAAATAAGTTCTGCTCATGGAAATAATGGGAAAGTCAGGACGATTTTTGAAAAAGGTCTTCCAGGGCAGGCAAAAAATGAGGAGGTTGAAGTTAAATAGGGTTAATATTATAATATTAATACCTTACAAAATTTTAAGATATGCAGAGGGGTATGGGCTGCTCAAAACAAGCTTAAAAATAAAAAAATAAAAAAATAACATAAATAAACATAATATAAAAATAAAACAAAAATAAAACATGGCAACAATTCGTAAAGCATTGGCATATTCAAAAAGAAAACCTGTGATAAATACAAGGCATTCAAAAAGACAGCAGTTTAGTTATATTAAAGCAGTTCCGCCCCAAAAAATTGTTAAGTTTAATATGGGAAATATTCCTGCGTTTGAAAAAAATAAATTTGATTTGAAAATTACACTTTTTACTAAGCAAGATATTCAGATTAGGGATTTAGCTTTAGAGGCAGTTAGACAGACTCTCCATAAAGACCTGACAAAATTATTTACCATAAAGAATTTTTTCTTGAGATGCAATGTTTTTCCTCATAATATTTTAAGGAACAATCGGGTTTATTCTGGTGCGAGCAAGGGTGAAAGAGTGCAGACAGGAATGACAAAATCTTTTGGAAGTCCAGAAGGCAGGGCTGCAATTGTCAAAAAAGACAGACCGATTTTTACTGCTTATTTTCATAATAAACAGGATATCCCTAAAGTAAGAAGTTTTTTTAAAAAAGCTATTCCCAAACTCCCCTGCAAAACAAAGATTGTTGTTGAAAGAGTGAAGAAAGAAGTGAAGAAAGTATTGGAATAATTTCTCCTGTTTTCTATTCACCAAACTCCCATAAACTTTAAATATGGATTGAGATTTTATTATTTAATAACTAATATCTTATTGGGAATAAAGTTATACAAAAGCGATTTAAGTTGCTTATAACATAACTTAAAAATTTTAAAGATATAGAAAAATAATATAAAATAAAAATGGTAAAAAAAGAGAACTTGGATTTTTCAGATAAATATATTAAATGGTTTTCTGAACTTAGTAAAGAAGATATTAAAATTGCTGGAGGCAAAGGAGCAAATTTAGGCGAGATGTATAATAACAAATTTCCTGTTCCTCCGGGTTTTGTCATAACTGCTCAGGCTTTTAGTTTTTTTATTTCTAATATAAAGGAAAAGATTAAAAATATTATTGAAGGAATTGATTTTGAGAATACAGGCGAGTTAGAGGAAAAAGCAAGACAAATTAGAGAAATAATTGTTAAACAAGAAATGTCAGAAGAACTTAAAAATGAAATTTTAGAAGAGTATCATATTTTAGGGGGTGAGGATATTGATGAGAATTTAATTTCAGAAGATGCTTTAAATATCTTGAAAAATTCTCACGAGCCGATTTTCGTTTCAGTCAGAAGTTCTGCAACTACAGAAGATTTAGCTGATGCAAGTTTTGCAGGACAGCAAGAAACTTTTCTTAATGTTAAAGGGAATTTTGAATTAATAGAAAGTGTCAAAAAATGTTTCGCAAGTCTTTACACTGCAAGGGCAGTTTATTATAGAAATAAAAAGGGATTCTCAGAAGAAGGAGCATTGTTGGCTGTTGTTATCCAAAAGATGATTGATTCTGAAAAATCAGGGGTTATATTTTCCAAAAATCCCATCAGCTCAAAAGAGGAAATTGTTGTGGAAGCAGTTTTTGGATTAGGAGAGGGAATTGTTAGCGGAAAAATCCACCCGGATTATTATTCTGTTGAAGGAAGAAGTGAAGAAGAGTTGAAAGTAGAGAACATCAAAGTTGCAGACAAAAAAATTGCAATTGTCAGAAAAAGCAACGGGAAAAATGAAATTGTCAGATTAAATACTGAGAAATCCAGAGAGCAGGTTTTAAACAAGGGGGAAATTTTAGAAACTGCAAATTATGCTTTAAAACTTGAATCACATTATGGAAAACCTCAGGATATTGAGTTTGCTGTTGAGCATAATAAAATTTATATTTTACAATCAAGACCAATTACAACTAAAAATACTATGACTCAGAAAGAAACTATTTCTGGAAATGTTATTTTAGACGGGCTTGGTGCAAGTCCTGGAATTGGCGTGGGAAATGTTAAATTAATTAAAACAATGGAAGATTTATCTAAAATCAAAAAAGGAGATGTTCTTGTTGCTGAAATGACTAATCCTGACATGGTTGTAAGCATGCAAAAATCAGTTGCTATTGTGACTGATGAAGGAGGAGTAACAAGTCATGCTGCGATTGTTAGCAGAGAAATGGGGATTCCTGCAGTTGTAGGAACTGAAAATGCAACTAAGATTTTAAAAGAAGGAATGAGAATAACTGTGGATGGCAATAATGGAAAAATTTATGAAGGAGAGGTTGCTGAAACAAACCTTGCAGAGGTTAAACCAGTTGTAGAAACAAAAACAAATTTAAAACTTATTTTAGATTTGCCTGATTTTGCTGAGAGGGCTGCAAAAAGCAGGATTGATTCTATTGGTTTATTAAGGCTCGAGGGGATTATTGCAAGTTCTGGAAAACATCCGTTGCAATATGAAAGAGAGAATAAATTGGATGATTACACTTTGCTTTTGAAAGAGGGGATTAAAAAAATATCTAAGCCATTCAAATTAATTTGGATTAGAAGTTCTGATATCAGGACAGATGAATTCAGTTCTTTACAAGGGGCGCCTGAAAGAGAGATTAATCCTATGTTGGGTTTGCATGGAATAAGATTTTCTTTAAAGCATTTGAAAATTTTTAAGGCAGAACTTGAAGCAATAAAACAGATTGCTTCTGAAAATCCTGACAAAAAATTTGGGGTGATGTTCCCTCAGATAATTTCTATTAAAGAAGTCAAAAAAGCAAAAGAGATTTTTAATGAATTTAAAACTTCTAATATGGAGTTTGGAGTTATGATTGAAACTCCTGCAAGCGTTCAGGTTATTGATGATATTTGCAGAGAGGTTGATTTTATCAGTTTTGGAACTAATGATTTGACACAATACACTCTTGCTGTTGACAGAGGAGATGACAGTGTGCAGGATTTGTATGATGAAATGCATCCTGCTGTTTTTGCGCAGATAAAAAAAGTTTTAGATGCTTGCAGAGGCAAAGTAAAGACAAGCATTTGCGGGCAGGCTGGCTCACGGCGCGAAATGGTTGAATTTTTATTAAAACAGGGAATAGATAGTATTTCTATTAATGCAGATGCTGCCTGTGAAATCTCCAAGTTTATCAGAGAAATTGAAGAGCATAAAGAAATCTCTGGTGAAAAAAGAGAAATTTTTGACAAGAGAAAACAAGAAGGAATGATTAAAAAAGAAGATTTGAAAAAAGATATTAATTTTCAGGAACAGCATAATAAACAAAAAATATCTGAAATTCAACCAGCAGATAAAAAAGAAAGAAAAAATCCCCGTGTTGTAATCTGTGCTGATTGCGGAAAAGAAACCCGCTTGCCGTTTAAACCAAAAGGGAACGGGCCTTTTTATTGCAGGAAATGTTTTAGAAAGAGAAAAGAGGCAGAGAAAAAATCTTTTGATTATCAAAAAAATATAGGCGCTGTTAAACCTTTTGATAATCTTGGGAGAATTGAAGATAAAGCAGGGGAAATTAAAGAAAAAGTTGAGGAGCAGAAACAAGAAAAATTAGAAGAAAATAAAAAAATTGAAGAAAACATTAAGACAGAAATTGAACCAGTTGAAAAAGAGGAAGGAATTAGCAGTGAACCTGCAACTCCAGAAGACATTGGTGTTTATAATCCTGAAGAAGAAAAAAATAATTCCCCTGAAAAAGTGGATTATAATTTTGATGAAGATGAGTTTAGTGATGTTTTCTAAAAGAAAATTTTAATAAACAGATTTCTGAGTTAGATTTTAAATCAAGAGGGATTATTTATGATAAAATTCAATTAATAAAACAAAATCCTTACAGATACAAAAGAATCCATTCAAAAAAGTATTCAAAAGTTTTTAGGGTTAGATTTAATGTTAATAAAAAAGAGGTAAGATTAATTTATGTTGTTATTAAGTTAAATATAATTTTGATTTGTTTATTAGATAGAAAAAAGATTACAAAGATTTAGAAAAATATTTAAGTAAGATTAGGAGTTGAAGTGATGTTTTCTAATTATTTTTTTGGCCATAAAAAAATTCCTACAATTAATGTCAAACCTCCAAAAAGAAGTGCAGATAAACTTGTTTTTCCAGTGCCAATTACTGCCCCTGTAATAGTATTAGAAGCTAATAAAATTCCTATTCCTAAAACTCCTAAAATACCGGCTGTTATTCTTTGAGGAGTAAGATAATTTTCAATTGTTTTTGTTGTATACCTAACTCCCTGTTTTGCTTTTTTATGAATTGCTTTTTTAAGGGTTCTGTATTTGCTTGGATTTAATAATCTTCCCTCATAAAGTACATTTGCAGCAGCATCAAAAAAACCAGCATCATTAACATCTGTTACTGCCTCTGATAATTCTGGCATTCTATCAGCATAATCTCCTGTTTTCATTAATCCATAAAGTTGATGAAATGAATCTGTAACTCTGTCTAAATAATCTTCACCTTTGCTTATTTTTTCTTTGAAATTTTTTTTATGCAAAAATGATGAGATTGCTTTGGGTATATCCCAATTCTTTAAATAATCTCTAGATCTTCCATACCCTTTTAATCCTCTCCTTAAGATAATTCTCTTGCCTTTTGTATCAAAAAATTTTCCATGAGTAATATCTTCTTCAAGTTTATTCATAAATTTTATTTTATCTTCATCTGTAGAATCTGAAGGGTATTTCATCAAATCTTTATTTAGCATTCTTCTATCAATATAACTTTTTAAAAATTCTTCTTGCCCAAAAAATCTTGGATGTTTTTCAATCACATTTCCAATTATGAAATTAATTGTATCTTCTAAATCCATTCTCTGTCCTCTTGGTCCACCTCTTACTACCATATCCTAATTAAATAAAAAAGGTTAATAAACTTAATTGTTTTTCTTATTGAGTTTTATCTGCTCCAATCATAATCTGCAATATTTCCATCTCTTGATTTTTGTGAACAAAATGTTTCGTCATGTCCTAATTTCCTCACCAATCCCCATAATCCTATTTCTAAATCTGCTATTCTTGGTTTTCTTAATTTATCTTTTGATTTTAATTTAACATCTTTGATTAAGAGATTATTATTTAATTTTAAATAAAAATCAACTGTTTTTTGGGTGGGGATTGCAAACTGGCACATTTGCAGGGGGATTATGTTTTTTTTCTTATTCCAGTAATGTTCTATGACTTTTAAATAAGATGCAATTTCATGAGCACAAATATTAAAAACCTGGGAGGTTTCTTTGCTTTTTAAATAAGGATATCTTATCTTGAACTTTTTTGCTGGGCAGGAATGAGTTGAACTGAAATTTAAACTAATCGCATATTTTTCTTTAGAATCAATAACAGGAATATTCATTAATTTAAAATCTATTCTCTTGTGGTTTTTTGTTCTTGAAGGAAGTTCTATTGTGATTTCTGCTCCGTCAATAGCAACTCTTTGAGCTTTGTCATATGGTTTTACAATAATTTCCGGATTTTTATTAACACCTTGAACCTGATGAGAATAAGCATAAATCCTTGCCCCTTCTAAACACTCTCTTAAAGAAACTTTTCTTTTTCTTGAATCTTTTCCTAAAGGCATGAAACTATAACTGCAATAATAAGGCCCGTTTAAATGATTAAAAACATCTTCTCTTAATTGAATTGGAGTTAATTTTTCATTAACTGCTTGTTTTATGCTGTATTGTCTTCTTGGCAGAACTTCTGGACCGTGTTTCATGAATTTTTTTCCAGAATCATAATTACCTGCAAAAATAGGCTCAATTATTGTAAATTCATTTTTTCTTAATTTTACAATATCAGAAAGATTAGTTATTTTTGTATATTTTTTCTTTTTAATCTGGGCTTTTGCAGCATCTTTAAAAAAAGTTTTTTTCATTATAATACTTGTTGATTTTTAAGTATATTTAAACTAATCTTCTTATTTGTCACTACTATCAAATAACATAATGTAGAAAGATTTATAAAGGAAAGAGACTTATAAAAAATATAAAATGACACTTGATGATTTAATTATTAGCAAACAAGGCAAAGAGCAATTAGAAGCTCTAAAAGGAAAAGAATTTGGAATTAATCATAATGATAAATATAAACGTTCTAAATTTGTTAATGCAATGGATGATTTTATAGATTTAGAGGAATATTACTCTAATATAAAACAAAAAGGTGTAGATGATATTGATGGATTAAATGATTTAATTGGGGTAATTTACAAATATACTCCTGGAAATCCCCAATCAAATATAGATTATTGGCATGCAAATCCTCATAAAGCAATGGAGCATGCAAATGAACTTTATGAATCACACAGCACTAAAATTGCAAAATTTGTTGAAAACAATAGACGAAGTTTCATGGATAAATTATCAGATGAACAGCTTTCTTCTGTATTTGCAACTGTTCCTCATTATAAAACAAATAATAAAAAATATGAAAAAATCAGAAAATTAACAAAGAAATACAAAGAAATTGTACAAGCATCTAAGGAAAAAAAAGATATTAGTTCTGTTGTTCAGGATGAATTGCAAGAGTATATTTCAGGGCTTTCACAAGATTCTCAGGAATACATCCAGAGAAATTCTGAAATGATGATTCGTTCTCTAACTCAAGGGATTGTAGGAATTATTCAAAATGAATTTAATATGTTATTTAAAGATGAAAAAGGAAAACTAAATAAAAAAGAAATTAAAGATTATTTAGTGAAAAATTACAAAGTTGTAGAAGACAGAATTGATGATATTCCTAATGATAAAAAATATGACTCAGAAAGAAAGAAAAGATGGATGGATAATTTAAGATGGCAATATGTAGCACTTGCTAAAGCACTTTTCCCAACAGAGAAAAAAGATGAAAAAGGAGATAAAGATAAGGATAAAGAGACAAGAAAAGCAGAAGATAGAAGGCTTGGATTGAGGACTTAAATGAATTTATATTTATGACACCCCATATTAACATGTGAGTAAAGGCAATTTAACAAATTACTATAATAAAAATTGCTTTTAAGAAGAGAGGTTTCCTCAATATCCCTTTACAATTTTAGATACACATAACAGAACTTAAGCTTTTTATCTGCACAATTAAAGTTTGGTTATTATCAATACTACATTTTTTAGAACAAAAATTTATTTTCCATCTAAACAATCTCCAAAGAGACAATCTAATTTGATATTATAATTTTTATTACTAACTAAATTATTTCTTCAATCAACTTCAAAACAACATTAAAAAATTCTTCTGATTTATCCTGCCAATTGTCAATAGTATCTCCTTTAATGTCCTTGATTTCTCCATGCATCATTCTTCTGTGCAAGTTATATAAATCCCGGAAATCTGTAACATATTTCATTTTTAAAAGATTTTTATCTACAAAATTTTCTTTTAGCAGGATTGTAATATGTTCTGTGCTTGGCGGGAGAACTTTTGCTGTCATTAATAGTGCCTGAGCAGAATCCACCATTGCCCAATAACATCCTTCAATCGCGCTGATTTCTGCCTGCTTGCTTCTTAAAATATGTCCTGGAACTCTGTTCAAACAAGTATAAATTGCTTCTGGCGTTGGCTTAATTTTCCCCTGCTCTAAAAGAATTTTTAATGGATTAAAAAATCCGCCAAAATCTATCAGGGTTTCCCCGTATCTTAATACATTTATCACAGTAGGGTCTCCTCTTGCCAAGTCCTGCCACCAGGTTGTCAGCTTAACTGTATTAATATGCAAATCTTTTTTATACCTGTTTTCTCTGATGATTTTCTCTAATTCTTCCCTATACCATAAAATTAATTTATTGTCAAATTTAATTGTTGCATCGTCTATTACTATAATTATATCTATGTCAGAACCAGTTACATTTGTATGTTTTGCAGAAGAGCCAAATAAAATTATTGACTTAATCATTTTGTCAAATCTCTGGTAAACTTTCTGGCTAAAATCCATTGCAATGTCTCTTTCTGTTTTAAGATTGAGTTTCGGAAATTTTTTTGCAGAGACTTTTGTGAAAGAAGTTTTTGCTGGTTTCTTATTTAATCTGCTGATTTTAGATTTTATTTTTTTCACCATCTTTTATTTTCTCTTTTTGAAAATTGAAAGGCTTGAAAATTAAAGATTTTCAATGTCTTTTTTGTAATAATATTAACAATGTTTAATTTTTAAATGTGTTGATTTTGTTTGGGTTTTTTTTGTCTCCTAAACTTCCTTTGTAATCTTTGAATTCTAGCAATAAACATTTTTTCTATATCCTATATCTAAAATTACAATTATTAGTTTATCTCTTATTATTTTATAAAGAATTCTATATTTATCAATTCTTAATTTCCATAATCCAAAAAGATTTCCAGATAATCTTTTTCCAAGATTGGGGTTTTCTTTAAGTCGTTTAATTTTATTTAAAATTTTATTTTGTTCGCCTTTTTTTAATTTTTTTAGAAATCTTTTAGCATTTTTATCAAATGTAATAAAATACATTTTACAATCCCAGCTCTTTTTCAACTTCTTCTAAAGGAGTTCCATAATCACCTGAATTTATTCTCTGAAGAGCTTCTTTTATTCTCATCATTAATTTTGGGTCAGATAAAACTTCAATCGTTGCAATTAAACTTTCTTTATCCATTTCTTGAGGAGAATTATTATTTATTAATCTTGAAATTAATTCATTGTAGGTTTCTCTATGATGAATTTTTAATTCATCTAATTTTGATTTTATTTTATTATCTAATTGTATTGTAGTTATCATTCTATATATAACTATAGAGGGCTATAGTTTATAAATGTTTTGAATATTTCCATTTCAACCATAAAAAAATTTCTATAATTAATGTTAAACTCCCAAAAAAGTGCAGATAAGCTAGTTTTTCCTTTATTTTATATTGAAAATGTCTAATCCTGATATAATTTTCAGAGCAGATTATGAATCTCCTAAAGATGATTCTCTTGAAGAAGATGAGGATGAAGAGGATTCTTTTGATGAAGATGATGAATAGCCAAACCACTTATTTTTATCTTCTCTTTTAATTCTCAAAGAAATCTGATTATTTAAGTTAATTTTACATAATAGAATAATCTACTTTTTTATCTTCGTAACTTATTTTAGGTCTGTTAATATGATAAGAAGAATTTGCTTGATTATTATAATCTTGGCTAATTGGATTATAAAATGTTAAAGGAGTTTCCTGTTTGTAATTTTTTATTAGATTATACATTTTAAGATTATTTTAATTAGAAATATGGGTTTTTAGATTTTTAAACTTTTCTTTCCCAAAAATCCTACTGATTTGGTGTCCCTGAAAATCTGCTTTGAGTTCCAGGCATTTCTCCTCCTAATTCAATTGGGAGATTTGTAAATCCAGCGCCATAAGTTGAATGGTGTATTGCAGGGTTTATTGGTCCTGTTCCAGAGTAATATGCTCCTAATCCCCCAATCTGATTCCAGTAAGGGCTTGCTGCAGGAGCAGTTGAATATAATGGAGAACCAGCAGATTCTAATTGGTAGGGAAAAGGACTTGTCTGCATATGCTGGAACCAATTCCCACCTTCAAAAATTTTCTTTCCTTTAAACTTGGCTTTCTCTAATTCTCCCATAATTTCAGGCATCGGAAGATTACCCATTCCAGGAGGTAAGTCAGTGTGAGTTGAACCAAAATTATCATTAAAATGAACATGTTTTACATAAGGAGCAATTGTTTTTGTTTCTTTAACTACCTGC
Organism: Candidatus Dojkabacteria bacterium; assembly: GCA_017610445.1. Lineage (GTDB taxonomy): Archaea > Nanobdellota > Nanobdellia > Pacearchaeales > GW2011-AR1 > ARS1285. The sequence goes on along the minus strand of JAFCCB010000010.1, from coordinate 6,576 downwards.
TCTGGATTAAAACCCTGCTTTCTTATCATACTAATATGAGAAGTATCCCAAGTAACCCCAATTAATTTTTCAGCTGCTTGCTCTGCATTTGATTTTGATTTGCCCTCTTTAACAAGCTTATTAACAAATTTTTTCCTTGTTTCTTTAATTAAATTCTTTAAATCCTCTCCTGATGAAAGCGCAGAACCATAAGGAGGATTTTCAACACTTATTATCGGAGATGTATTCCCAAATTTTTTGTATGTATTTACTGCAACATTACTTAGAGTCTCACTTGCTTTATCTTTTGCAAATTCTTCAATTGGCTTGAAAATCTGCGGAGGAGTTTGCTCTAACTTCCTCATCTCATTCAAACTATTATCAATTAAATTAGTTCTCATCTTAATTACCTCTCCAATTTCTTTTTCATTTTGCATTGCTTTTGTTTTCTCTATCCAATTTTTTGAAATATTATCTAAAACTTTTTTTGTGTTTTCATCTGTCCCATATTTTGCAGCCTGTTCATACAAGCTCCTAAATGACTGCTCTATATTTGTTAAAAATAAATCCCCTCTTTGTAATTTTTCCTGGCTTATTTTAATTTGGTTAATTTGCGTCTGTGTTGGATTATTTCCTGCTATCATTAGATTTTTACTTAATTCTCCTTGTGCAGGAGCAATAATTTCATCTGCTTCTTTTTTGTAAAAAGCAAGATTAGTTATTGCCTGTGAGAATTTTGTTGCATTAGCTGAAGTTAATTCTGTTTCAGGAGTCCAGATTTCTCCTTTTGGTTTTCTTGGACCATAAACTTTTTTTCTTTCCAAAGGGATAAGTTCTCCTGTATCCTGATTAACTGCAATCATTTTTCCTATTACAGGACCTTTTCCTTTTTCTTCTGGCAGAACTAACTTATGAGTTTCTGGAATCATCTCAGAGCCAGGAATAGAAGAAGCATGAATTGTTACAGGCATATTTCCTTCAGGGCTTAGTTCATGCCCTCTTTCAACAAATGATTCAAACTGTCTTTCAGCAACTTCCCTGTTTTCTTCACTCCATCCTTGCTGTGTAAATCCAGAAGGGTCAATCACAGGAGCATGCAAAGTAGATTCTGCACCAGTTAATTTATTTAACCTTGCAATTTCTTTCAAATGTCCTTTTGGCATCATTTCAAAAACTTCTGGTTGAACAACAGAAACTTCTGTTGTCTTCATTCCCTGATTTAAAAGATTATTAACTTCTTTTAACTGGTTTGCTGTTTGAATAGAAGTCGTCCCTCCAAATTCTCCTGCAGGAACCCGATATCCCATAAACCCGTAATTAGGATCAAGAAGATAAGTTGCTCCTGGATAAATTGCCTCGTAGTTTGTCATTTTTTTGTTGATAATGTATTTATATCATTTCTTACTTTTTTAAAACTATTTATCATATGAATTTTTATCTCACCAATTTCTCTGTTCATTTTTACAATATATCCCATTATTGTTAATATTATCATAGTGGCTGTTAAAAAAATTTGAACATCTGTAACAGAATGCCCAAATATTCTTGTCAATATCATTATGAACAATATCACCATCATTACCCAAAATAAAATTTCAAGCCAGCTTGTTTCTTTCATCTTAAATTCCCTTTACTAAAGTATATATGAGCAGTCCTACTGCAATTGCTATGGCAATATAATAAATAAGCATTTTTATGTCCATTTTTTGCTTTTTATTTGTATTTAATTTTTCAATTCTTTTTTATTATTAATATGAATGATTCTTTTTTTATAATCTTTTGGGTTTACTTTAGTGATATTAAAATCTTTTATTATTTTATTATAGGAATATTGTTCTCTCGGACCTTTTTTGGCTTTGATATCAACTTCATAAACATAACCTTGTTTTGGTCTTTTCTTACCAACGATTATAAGTTTGTTAGGAGTAAGAGTAAAACTTGTTTTTCCTTTCAAGGTTTTGCCAATTGCATAAAGGGCAGCATGTTTGAAAGTTTTACATAGAAATATTGCTTTTTGATTTTCAAATTTAGTTAATCCCTTAGCTTGTGATGGTTTAATTATTTTCAGTTTTTTAGGTGAGCCATGATAGAGTTTCATTTTTCTTTCAAAATATCTTTTACTTTATTTACAAAAGATATTGCTTTTAATCTCAAATCATTAACTGTTTTTTTGTCAAATTCATATTTAGTTGAATACGTAGCGTTTTCTCTTTTATTTTTTGACTCAACATAAAATAATAAATCCTGGTAATCTAAAAAGAATTTGTTTATTAAATTTATGTCCTCTTTATTTATGTCTTTATCATAATATTCTTTTATTAAAATGCAAAGAGTAGCATCATGATTTTTCGAAGCATAACCTTTTGCTAATGTTAATGCTAAAGCAGCATGATAAACTGCATAATAACAACCAGTGATGCACCAATCAAAATATCCTATTTCAAGGTTATCTTTAATGAAATTCAAATTATGCTCTGATTTTTCAAGATGTCCTGCAATCTCGCTTTCCTTTGGGCTTTGTTCTCTAATTACTCTTTCTTTTTTGTATTGATTTATTTTTTTATTTAATAAACTTTTATACATAATTAAATTATTTAATTCTAATAATCTCATTTTAAAACTAAATCATAATAATTTAAATGATTTATAATAGGATAGCCAGATTCTAAAGCAGATTGAATAACTTTATCTTCTTTAAGTTTTAATTCTTTTACAAAATTATTGTGGGTTATCTGAAAACAATTTATTTTCATGCCTGTTTGTGAATCTACATAATCTTCTGCTTTGTTTGTATTTATTTTTTTGTTTACAATTAATAATAAATCAATATCAGATTTCTTAGTAAAAGTTTCTTTGGATGTTGAGCCAAATAAAACAATCATTAAAGGTTTTTCTTCTAATTTATTTAAAAAATAATTTATTGCATTTTTTCTTAAACTTGGAAGTTTTTCAAATTTTTGGATGTCAAAAAATATAAAAATAAAAAATGTAACTTTATTTTTTGTAATGCTGTATTTTTTTAAATTTCCATCTTTTTTTGATTTAAGAACTTTTTGTTTTTCTAATTGTTTTAAAAATCTTGTTGCGCTGTTTTCATTGAGTTTTGTTTTTCTTGCAATATCTCTTAGATGGATTTTAGCTTGTTTATTAACATAAAAAAGCTTCATAATTTTTTCATAGCCAGTTTTGAGTATTGTTTTCATTTTTTAAACATATGTTTAAATATTTTAAACATATTTAAATGTTTTGATAAAGAAAATCTTTCATTCTTAAATCCTTTTCAACTTTTTTTCCTGCTGAAAAGGAAGCCCTGTTTCCTCTTTAATTCTTTTAGGTTGCCTGATTTGGTATTTTTCCTGTTGCCCCCTGAATTGCTCTGTGTTTGCCTGTTGCCATGCATTAAAATTAATTGCTCTTTGCTGTGTTGGCTGAAATCTCTGAATTTCTGATTCTCTTTTCATTAAAGCACCTCTGCTAATATCTATCTGAGTATCCTGCTGTCTTCTTGATTCTTGATAAGCATCTGAATCATAATCAGAAGTATATTGGGGGGCATTGTAAAGTGTAGGCTGTTCTTCTTGATTTTCTGTTTGAATTGGGGTGTTTTGCAAATCCTGCTCTAAATTTTCAACTGGTTCTTCAGTTATCGGCTCTTGTTCTAAAAAAGGCGAAGGAGTCTGCTCTTGAGTTTGGGCCCCAAAACTTGTAGGTGTTTCATCTATAATGTTTTCTAATTCTTCTGAATTATCTTCTGGTATTTTTATGTTTTCTAAATCTAATTCATCAGTTGGTTCTTCTGAAATTTCTTCATCTTGTTCTTCCATTTTAATCTTCCTTTTCAAAGAAATCTAATTATTTAAAGTTAATTAGCTGTAAAAATATTAGAATAAATTATTAAACATTTATGGCTTCAAAATTAATTTTTATGGGCACATCGACAAGGATGTTCTTTAGGTCTTTTGTATGTTCTTTAAAATTTAGAATACCAATCCCTATTGCTTCACCTGTTTTTTCATCTTTTCTTACAAAAACATCTTCATGAATATCCTCACAATAACTTTCTGCTGGAGGATTTGTTATGGTTATTTCTAAGAAATCACCTTCTTCGTCATAATAAATGTCAATTGGTCCTTTCATTTTATATCTCTCACAAAAAGTGTTGTAATAATAAAACCATGATTGTTTAAATATTTAACTATTATTCTTAAATATTTCTCAGGATGTTTTCTATGTTTTAAATATGAATAATAATTTCTCAAGTTTTCTTTTTCATGAGGCACTATTTTTGAGGGTTTTATTAGAGTTTGTTTTATTTGTTCTAAATAATTATTCATTTCAGAATGTATTGTAGTTATGTGACTCCATCTCTCCTTTGATAAATGAATTTTTCTGCCTGTTTTATCGATAATTTCAAAAATGAGATTCATTTTAACCTCTTTTTATTTAAGAAATCTAATTATTTAAATTGTTTGGGTTTAAAAAGAATTAGCAATTTTTTCTAAATGGCGTTTATGACGTTTAGCAATTCTACCAACCTGTCCAATCCCTTCCCAAGTTTGGAGCCCTGAGATTAGTTATACATCACCAGGCATCTTATCATTAGTATAAGCAAATCTGTAATCAACTCCTGCTTCATCTAAAAGTTTTTTAGCTTCTTCTGTGTCCTGATTCGCCCCTCCAAGTAAAATATATGGAAGATAATTTTTTTCTTCTTTATTATTCATATTAAAATCTATTAAAAAGATTATTTAAAAATTATTGTACTACTTTATTACGTCTTTCCAAGCCCAAACAATTTTTCAGTTTCACTCCTTGGGGTTTCTGTTTCAGCTTCTTCCATATACGGCAATGAAGCCATTCCATGAGCTTTCTTATAAATATCAAAAACAGTATAGCAGTTATTAATTGCCTGAGCTTCTGCAAAATTCCTTAAATATTTTTCAGCATAACTTTCTGATTTAATGCCTTTTTCTTTTAATATTTTAATTTTATCAGCTTCCTCATCTTTTTCTGGTTTTTCATTTTTAGATTTTTTAGTAAAAGAAAAAAGAGCTGAAAAAGGATTAATATTTTCTGGTGGTTTTTCTTCTTCTGCTTCTTCATCTCCCATAAACTCATCTATATCTAATTTTAATTCCTTTAATGAATCATCTGTCATACCCTCCACGAGTTTTAAAGAATCATCTAAATCAGACTCTCCTAATTTATCTTTTAATAAAGCAAGTTCGTCGTCATTTAATGAATATGCTTTAAAAGTTACTTCTGCTCGCCCGCCGAAAACATAATGCTGTCCTGCCTTGCTTGGAATTCCTCTGAAATTAAAATCAACAAGAACTATTGAGTTATATTCTCTTAGTTTCATTTTTTTGAAATCGCCTGGCAAATCTTTGTCTATTACTGCCTGCTCAACATCTACAGGAGATTTTCCCATTATAGTTAATTCCAAAAGAATTGTATTAAATATATTTACTAATTCTGGTCTTGTTCCTAATTCTGTTTTTTGCGCCAATTGCTGTGCTGCTTTAAGATAGGGCTTTGCCCAACGAGCATTTAATTTAAGTGCATTAACCTGACTCTTTAAATAAATTCCCTCAATTTCATATCTCTTTCTTAATTCCTGCTCGCTTCTTTTTTTCCATTCCAAAAATTCCTGAACACGCGGTTTTAAAATTCTTCTCACTCTTTCATTCAAATCAATTTTATCAACATCTTCTATTGATTTTACTGAGAGAAAAGCATCTCTTAAAGTTACGAAATTCAGATTTCCTGCTGTCATTGCATTTATGCTTCCCTGTCCTCTTTGAATATCAACTTTATCCATCCACATTTGTTTCAGAGCCAAAAATCCGGCTTCTGCTTTTGTTTTGTCTTTTGAGTTTGCTTCATCATAATGAGATAATCTTATTTTAAATTCTTTTAAATCATAAATAAGATTCATAACTCCCTTTAAAATATTATTAACAGTTCCAAGAACTCTTGAAGATTCCTGCTGCATTTGGCTGACTTTTCCCTGAAGTTCTGAAAAATGCCCGCTTCCAGGCGACGAAGCAAAATTATCTATAATTTTTTCAACCTTTCCTCTGAACATATTATTCATGAAATCAAGTATCCAAAAATAAATCGGCTCTAAAGTTGAAGAAGATGAATTGTAAATTAACTGATGCTCTGCTGAAGGCTCTTTCTTTTTCTTGTAATAAGGGCTTACTTCTTGGATTATATTATCTATCTCTGACATTCTATTGTGTTTTTTGTTTTATTATTAGCAATTTTATAAAAAGCTAAGACAATCATAGTTTTCTTTTACTCACAATTTGCTTTTGTTATTTTATTTATTAGTCAAGAGCAAATTGCTCGGCTCAACTTTCCATTGATTTAGTTGATGGGTAGCTTAATCTTCTCTTTGCATTTCTTATTTTTATAAGTTATTAATGTTAGTTTTATTAATAATATTAAGAAAGAGCTGTTTTTAAATTTTCTTAATATCTTTTAGTAACCTTTAAAAATCCAAAATTACATTCATTATTAAGCCCATATAGTGTAGTGGTAACATAGGACCCTGTCGCGGTCCTGCCCCGAGTTCGATTCTCGGTGTGGGCG
>JAFCCB010000034.1 GCA_017610445.1 Candidatus Dojkabacteria bacterium | reverse complement strand
ATAGGAATTTATATTTTGCAAAAAAATCTGCGATTTTTTGGATTTTTAATAAAAAAGGCATAGCCCCAATTATTATTAATACCCCTCCTAAAAATTTTTCTTTTATTGGCATTTCATCTACCTCGTTTTTTAAATAAGTCAATTATATTTTCACCAAATGTTTTTGGACCGCTACCACCTAAATAAAAAGCAATTATTATTAATAAAATTAATCCTGCTGGATTTATTATGAAATTGTAAAGTAGCATAAATGGCTCAATATTTGCCAACAGTTCTGGAAACAAATCATAAGTGTTTAAGTTATGGAGTATTAACCATATTATGAATACAGTTATTATTGTTCCAATTCTTCCAAAACTTTGTGAAGCAAATTTTATCAGAAGTCCAATTCCTATTATAGTTGCAATAAATAAAGCCCATGAACTAACTTCCCCACCCCCATAAATAGTTATTAATCCTCTTTGTGCTATTGCTAAACTTATTAATAGAGATACCCCTATAGCGATTATTATTGCAACTGCTTTATTTTTAAATGCGCGATTAATTGTGTAAAAGATTACTGCAAGGAAGATTAAAAATAGGACTGTGAATAAAACCCATTCATTTTCTAAATAATCTATCGGGCTTCTGTAAGAACCCCAGCCAGCGCCATAAGCTGAAATGACTGGTAAAATTAAAATTAGTGCTGTAATTATTGTTAAGATTTTTTTTGATTGCATTTTTATGATGAACCCATAGGTCCTGGGGGGGCTTGTGTTGCTCCTGGATAAGTTTTTGGAGTTCTTGTAAATAATTTTCTAATAAAGCCGGGTTTTCCTGCATTTTGTTTTCCTAATGTTTTATATTTTTCTTCTTCATAATATTTTCCCCTTCTTTTATTTCTATTCCAGAAAAAAGTAATTATAATTAATATAATTGCAATTATTAATGCTATCCATCCTAATCCCTGAATTCTATCGAGGAAATCTCCAAAAGGACCGTATAACCATGTTTGAGGAAGATAATCTTTGAAAAAAGGAATAAGAAACAATAAGATTATTAATAAAATTATGAATTTCCATAAAGAGAATTTTCTTCTTCCATATTCATTTTTTGTCATTCCGAATTTATAAAATAAAAGAGCTAATCCAATTATTATTGCAATAATAACAAGCCAGTCAATAATTCCAGGACTTAAGAAAGGTTCTATTAAACCTCTTTTCATTATTGGGATTGATATTAATAATGAAAATCCTGCTGCAACTATTGCTGAGACCGGAGGGTTTTGCATTCTGTTATTAGAAAAAGTGTATATCCCTGCAAATAATAAAAGAAAAACAATCCCAAATTTTGCCCATTCATTTTCTAAAAGATTTAATGGAGCAGTGTATCTCCAGCTAAATGCAGAGATTAATGGAATTGTTAATAAACTTGCAATTAATAATATTGTTAAACCTCTTTTCATATTAATAATCTGAGTTAGGTATTATTTATAAATATTGTTAATTTGGTATTATAGTGATTATATTGATAACTTATTAAAATAGAAGGGGGGTATAACAGAACTTAAGCTATTTATATTTAGCTTATTATTTGAATGAGATTTAAAAATTAATAATCTATAAAAAATAAAGAGTTGAGGAAGAATATATTAAACTAAAAAAGATGTTTTATCTTTAGAACTTAAGTAAAATATGAGACATTAAAGAAATGAAAAATGACAGCGCAGGATATTTTAGGAAATATTGCAATTATTAAAGGTGAGGGCAGGAGTCGAGCTGAGAAACTGAAACAAGCTGATAGACTGCTAAAAATTCCAAGTGTGAGGACTGTTTTAGAAAAGATTGGAAATGTTAAAGGCAGGTTAAGAACTATTAATGTTAGATTTGTTGCAGGTGAGAAAAATTTAATTGCTAAGCACAGGGAAAATAGTTGTATGTTTAAATTTGATGTGAGTAGTTGTTATTTTTCTCAAAGGTTGAGTAATGAGCGAAAAGAAATTGCTTTGAAGGTGCGAAAAAAAGACAAGGTTTTGGTTATGTTTGCAGGAGTTGGTGTTTATCCTATTGTAATTTGGAAAATTAAAAAACCTGTGAGAATTGTTGGGATTGAAATTGGAAGAGATTGCTGTAAATATTTTAAGGAAAATTTGAAATTGAATAAAATTTCTTCTGAAGAAATTGAGATTATTCAAGGAGATGTTAAAAAGAAAATGCCTAAAGAAAAGTTTGATGCTGTTGTGATGGCTCGTCCGAATTTAAAAGAGAGTTTTTTGAAACAGGGTTTAAGTGTTTGCAAAAAAAACAGCAAGATTTTTTATTATGGTTTTTGCAATGTTAATGAGAAAAAGAAAATGACAGAGGATTTGAAGATAGAAGCTGATAAATTAAAAAGAAAGATTAAGATTTTAAGAGTTGTTAAAGCAGGGGATATTGCTCCTTACAAATTTAGGTATAGGGTTGAGATTAAGGTTTTGAAATAGGTTGTTTGGTTTGATTATTTAATTTTAAATATTTTTATAGTTGGTTTGAACAGATTGAGTTTTTATTCTTTATAACTTATGTTTCTGAGAATTAGTATAGAATTTAATAATTACCAAGAACCTAAATTATAATCTTCTGAAATTGGTTTTGGGATTATTTGGGAAAAAATATCCTGATAAGATGTTTCTATTTCTCTTTCAATTTCTTGATTAACAATATTATTTAAAAGAAGTTTTCCATATTCTTCTCTATTAATATGTTTTGGTAAATCTTTGTTTTTTAATAAATGTGCTATTTTTCTTTGTTCTTCTTGGTCCATATTGGTTTATATGATATTGATTAGTTATAAATTTTTGCATAATATTTAAAAACTTAAAGAAGGTAATTTTAAGATGGATGAAGATAATTATTGCGAGTATTTTTTAGAACATACTGAAAATAGTTTTGGTGATGATTATGTTTTTAAGTTTAGAGGAATTTTAATGTGTGCTAATCAAAAATGCCCTTATGACAATCAGATAGGAAAAGCAATTCAATTTGATGGGGAAGGGGATTGGGTGATGGAATGTGAGAGCAATGGTTTTAAAAATATGCAGGGAAAATCTGAAGGAAAATTAGAAAAAGTTGTTGAAAAATCTGGTGTTTTAAAAATTTCTGTTTAGATTAAGAAAAATTCTTTTTCTTTGATATTCACAGAAGTTGGCGCTTCACCACCATGCCATGTAAATCTTGGGCGAACTTTTATTGGGTAAAGGCGTTCTGAGTTATCATCGAGGATAATTGCACTTCCTTTTAAATCTGGTAATTGATTCATTGATTTATTTATATTTTCTAATAAATAAGTCTGCATTATTTCATTTAGCGCTTCTAAATCTTTTTTATTTGTGAGTTTGTGCGAGAGGACGACATCTGATTGTGTCATAACATCTCTGTGGATAACTCCTGGCTGTTGTGTTGCCAAAACCAGTGAAATTCCTGGCTGTCTTCCTTCTCTTAATAATTGTATGAGTGCATTTGATGCAGGAGTTTTTTCATTTTGTGGAAGGAATTCATGAGCCTCGTCAATAAACAACCAAACTAAAGGCATTTCTTTTTTTTCTTCATAAGAACCAATGCCATGTTGGATAGATTCTATTTCTTCTTTTTTTCTTGCCAGCATTCTTTGAGCAAATAGTTTTTTTGAAACTAAGCTGATTATTAATGCGCGGACATTAAAAGTTGAAGTTGATGAATAAACTGAAAGGTCAAGGACAGAGGTTTTTCCTGCCTGAATTAATTCTGAGATTTTTGTTGGTTTTTCATTTTTAGATGCAAAAATTCTCCATGAATCTGCTGCTTTGAATAATGCTACTGCTGATTTTTTAATTTCTTGGTTTGATTCTTTATCTTCTGATATTTCTTTAATTATGTCATTTAAGTCGTAATTTTCAGATAATTTTGAGATTATTTTTTGGATTAGAATAGATATTGGCTCTGTCATTTGCAGGTTGAAAATTGAAAGCCAGTCTTCTATGTTTAATTCATCTACTGCAAGTGCGAATTTTTTATCTACGGGGATTCCTCTTTTTTCATATTCTTTGTAATATCCTGCTGGAATCCAGATGTTGGCAGGGAGATTTTTTGGCTTTAACTGCCAGTTTTCTAATAACTGGGTTTCTTTTTCATTTTTGTATTTCATTGTCCAGAAAATTCCCATTGTGTCAAAAATTAATGGAGCGATGTTTTTTTTGACTTCTTTTGGCAGGTCTGAAAGCTCTTCTGCAAGAACGCCGATTGAATAGGATTTTCCGCTTCCACGCTTTCCTGCAATTAAAATTACATGACTTTTTGCAACATCTAACCAGATTAGGTTGGAGAGAGAGGTGTAATTTCCCATTGTAACATAGCCCTTGCCAATGTAGATTAAACCTTTATCTTTGAATTTTTTTTTGTCTGTTTTGTTTCGTCCGATTATGATATCGTATGGCATTTTTGGATTACCTGTTTTTAATATTAATTAAAATTTTTTCTTTCAGTTTTTCTTTGAGTAACTTTTCTGTTTTTCATAGCTTTATATTTTTTGAATTACCTGTTTTTAATATTAATTAAAAGAACAAGTTGTTTTTAATTGTTTTTATAGTTCAAGAATTTTTTATGAAAAGAATTTGGTTATAATTTCTTGTTAAACTATATTTTAAAAAGTAAAAAGGTTTTTAAATGGGTTTTCTTTTTGAAATAAATGGATGAGGAAAAATTAGGGGAGGAAGAACCAGAAATTAAAGAAGAGAAGACAGATGTCAGCATTGATAATAATCCAGATAAAGTAAATGCTTCTAAGATTGCTTCTAAGATTGGAGAGAAAATTAAGAAAAATCCTTGGATGATTGTCAGCATTGTGCTGGGGATTGCTGTTTTGGTTTTGTTGTTTTTTGTTTTAAAAGGAGGGATTACTGGGAATGTTATTTCTGAGAATGATGTTGGAGAAAATGTCATTAATTTTGCTAAAACTCAGGGTGCAGAACTTGAATTAGTTGAAGTGAATGATAAAGATAGTTTTTATGAAGTTGTTGTTTCTTCAAATGGGCAAGAAGGACCAATTTATGTTACTAAAGATGGAGAGTATATAATTCAACCAGGAATATCTTTAACTGGAAATGTTGTTAATGAGCAAACTCAAACTCAACAACCTCCTGCAGATATTCCTAAGTCAGATAAACCAAAAGTAGAGTTATATGTATTTACTTATTGTCCTTATGGAACTCAATCTGAGAAAGGTATTCTTCCTGTTGCAAAATTGTTAGGTGATAAAATAGATTTTAAAATAAAGCAGATTGGAGCAATGCATGGAGATTTTGAAAAGGTTGAAGCTGAAAGGCAATTATGTATAGAGAAAGAATACCCTACAAAGTTATTAGATTATATAACTAATTTTGTTGGAAGTGAGGAAATTGGAAATTGTAAAGGTGATGCAAGTTGTGTAGACCCAAAAATAGATGTTTTATATTCTAAATTAGGAATTGATAAAAATAAAATAAAGGTTTGTATGGCAAGTGATGGAGAATCTTTGTATTCTGCAGAAGAAGCAAATTCAAGAAATCAGGGTGTTAGTGGTTCACCAACTTTAATAATTAATGGGGTAAAAACTCAATCTGGAAGAGATTCAGCAAGTTATCTTGCAACAATTTGTAGTGCATTTAATAATGCACCTGAAGAATGTTTAGAGACTTTAAGTTCTGCTTCACCAAGTCCTGGATTTGGTGGCTCAACAACTGCTGGTGCAAGTTCAAGTGCGCAATGTTAAAAATAAAATAAAAAAAGATTTTTAAAATAAAAAATAAAAAACAAAAACAAATTCTTAAAATAAAATTTAAAATTATTGTAAGGAGGTTTTAAAATATGGCAAAAATAAGCGAATTGACAGTAAGACAGGGTAATGTTGATGTTGAAGGAACTCTTAAGGAAATTAATGAGCCGAAAGTTTTCAATAAATTTGGCAGAGAATTAAGAGTTGCAGATGCAATTTTAGAAGATGATTCAGGAAGCGTGAAAATAAGTCTGTGGAATGATGATGTTGATAGGTTTAAAGTTGGAGACAAAGTTAAGATAATTAATGGTTATGTTAATGAGTTTCAAGGAGAGAAGCAACTTACTGCTGGAAAATTTGGGAAAATAGAAAAAGCTGGAGAAGGTGAAGTTAGTGAAGAGCCAAGTGAAGAACTAAAAGAAGAACCAAAAGAAGAACCAAGTGAAGAATCTAAAGAAACTTCAGCTGAAGAAGAATCTGAAGAAGAAAAATCAGAAGAATCTGAAGAAACTCCAGCTGAAGAAGAAACTGAAGAAGAAACTGAAGAAGAAACTGAAACAGAAGAAAAATAATTTCTGAAATTTTTTGAAAATTGAGAAGAAGTTTATTTTTATTTATCTTAGATTTTATTTTTTTAATTTTGTATTTTAGTTGGGGTGTTTATTTGTTGAGAAAAACTTTGGTTTTGTGAAAGCATGCAAGATGTGGTGCGAAGCGAAGCGCAGAGTTTTTGGATTACTGATAGATTCGACCATAGGGAGTGTATATATCTGAAGGACTAAGAAGGGGATTTTATTTTATTAAAATAATAAATAAAAAGTATTTGGTCTTAGTTTAATTTTTTGTTAATTTTTTACCAAGATAAATAAGTAGTAAGAATATTATTGCAGTAACTAGGATAGGAATGCCTATAACTGTAAAAAAGTTTGCAGGTATACTTGTTTTAGTAACAATATATGCCATAATTAACATAGTAAAAAATAAAACTGCGATGCTTCTCCATAATTCTCTTTTAATTATTTTGTCCATTTTTATTGCCATAATATTCCTTTGGTAGTATAACTATATTAATGTTTGTTTTAAGAAAATCCCCTTCTTTTTTGTTTAAGTAATCCAAAAATTGAACGTTAAGATTTCATAAAGTCGCCCAGAGTGATTTAGGTGGAGAAGTCCTGCAAGGGCTGAACTATGAAATCTGTTGTTCAACGCCTTGAGTGAAGTGAGAATGTAATGTGGCCGAAGGAGTTTCTAATCCCTAATAAAATTTCCAAAATCTCTCGTGGTTGGAAAGTTAGCCCTTTTAATAGGATAAGAAGGTGTGCGATAGAAAGATTTATAAATAAGTTAAACTTAGTTAAACTAAGTTAAAATGGTAAATGCATTAATAAAACTTGATGAAAATACTAACAGAGTATTAAGTATTGTGAAAGCAAAATATGGATTTAAAGATAAGGGAGAGGCTGTTGAATTTGTTGTTGAAAAATATATTGAAACAGAAGAAGAACCTGAATTAAGACCTGAATTTATAGAGAAAATTAGAGAGATTGAAAAACAAAAAAGCATTAGGGTAAATGATTTTTCTAAAAGATATGGATTAAATTAAAATGTATTCCTTAGAAATAAAAGAAGAGGCTGATAAAATATTTAGTAAGCTATCAAAGAAAAATTCAAAACAATTAAAAATTATTAGCAAGAAGATTAAAAAAATAAGGGAAAATCCAAATCATATTTATAAATTTTTAAGAAAACCTTTGCAAACATTTAATAGAATTCATATTGATAATCATTTTGTTTTAATTTTTAAAATTGATCATGTAAGAAAAATAATTATAATTTATCATTATGAACACCATGATAAGGTGTATAATTGGAAGCCTAAAAAGATTTCTTGTTAAATGCAGAAGAAATCCATATCATTTATGATATGTATTAATAATGTGCAAAACTTTGAGATATGCAGATAAGAATCTTAAACTCTGTTTTGTGTAGCTAAAAATTGTAAACAGATATTAAAAAGGAAACTCCACATTTTAGTGTGGCGAGGATGTTGTTTTTATATTTTAGTTGGGCTGTTTATTTGTTGAAATTTTGGAGGATAAATCCAACCAAAATTTCTTTTTAGTTTTAGTAAGTGCAAATTTTATTAGATTTGAAGATCAAAAAAACAATGTGCCACCACATCCTGAAGGATGTGGTTTCAATTTTGGACATGATTAACTCTTGCTTAAGAAATATTTAGTTTAAGATTTATAAAATATAGATGTTGGAGGAAATCAAGTTAGATTTATCTTTTTGATTTGAAATGGTTCTATTTCTTATTTAAATTTCTCTAAATTATTATTTAGAATTATTGTGTTTCTTTTTTGTTCAAGCCATTCTTGTTCTTTTTCATTTAAGTCGAGTTTTTTTTGTGATTGTTTGTTGAGGATTAAGGAGAGCAGGAAACTTTCTTTGTTTGCTTTCTTTTTTGACATGTGTGTGAATTTAGCATATTTTATTGTGATTGATTTCTTTTTTGCATTTTTTTGGTTTGAGAGCCAGATTTTTAAAATTCTTGAAGGTTTTTTGTATTGTGTGAATTTTTTGTTTTTGAGTTTTGTAGCTGATGAAATCCCTGCTGAGAGAAAGAAATTTTGATAAACTAAGAATCTCCAATATTGCTGTCTGTAAATTCTTCCTCTAAATAAATCTGCTTTGCTTAAGGAGTTGTAGGCTTTTGCAAGTGCTTGTCCTTGATATTCTGCAGGAATGTTTTCTTCAATCCATAAAAGGATTTCATCTAATTTTAAATTTGTATTGTTATATTCCCCTATTGTGTTTTTGTCTGTTGGGTTTTGGAAAATTCTTTTTAAAATGTTAAATATACTTTCTTGTTTTTCTCTTTGGTAAATGATTGGTTTTGTTTCTTCTGCATCTTTTAGTTCTTCTTTTGGATTTAGAGCAGTCTGTAAGTCGTTTAATGCTGCTCTGACGTCTCCTTTTGAATTTTGTGAGATAAAGGCTGTGATTTCGGGTTTTAGCTGTTTTTGTTCTTTTTGCAGGACGCTGTTTATAATTTCTAAAATTGTTTCTTGTTTTAGTTCTTTTAAGTTTATCATCTCGCATTTTTTTCTTAGGAGGTTGAATTTTCTCTGCCAGATGTTATTTGCTGTGATTATTATTGGATGATGAGTTTTGTCAATTAAAGCAAGAAGTTCTGGAAGCCCTCCCCTGTCTGATGTAGTTATTCCATCTGCTTCATCCATTAAAATCAGTTTTCCTTTTTTAAACAAAGACTGCTGGGCTGTTGCAGGTTTTAAAACTTCTTCAAGTTTTATTCTGTTTCTTAAGTCGCTTGCATTGAGTTCAAATAATTCCAAATTAAATTCATTTGCCAATGCAATTGCTAAACAGGTTTTTCCTGTTCCAACAGGGCCGTTTAAGATGAGGGCTTTTTTTGCTGGGAATTTTTTGTAGAAATTTATTATTTCCTGGATTGCCAAATCCTGTGCTTTTATTTCTTTAAAAGATTTTGCACGGTATTTTTCTATTAGGGGGAGAGTCATTTTATTTTTGATAAATCCTGATTTAATATTATTGGATTAATTCCAATTAGTTCATCTGTAAATATGTTATTTGGTATTGGGTTGTAAAGAAAAATTTTTTTCTCTAATTCCCATGCTTTGTAAATTTCTAAAAAAGTTGCTCCCCCAATATAGTTTTGTTGATTATTTTTTTCAAGATTTAAAACAAGTATTACATCATTTAATTTTATTTTAGGTTCATGTAATTTCATCATTTTTTGTTTCCAAACTATATGTTCTAATTTTCCCATATTCTTCATTTCTTCTTCTTTGAATGGTTGCCCATAACTATTTGGAAGATTTACTTTATGTCCTGCTTTTTTTAATTCTTCTTTTAGTTTTGGGATTTTATGATATTGATGTTTACTACAACATATTAAAATTTCCATTTTATTTTAAATCATATTTTTGTTTTTGATATTCTTCTTCCACATATATTTTTTGCTGATAGCAAAAATCTGATCTTTCTTTTTGAGATAATTGAATAAATTTTGTTTTTTTGTCAGTTCTTGCTGAAAAATATTGTTTTTGGAATTCTATATAGATAGGTATTTTTATACTATCTTCTTTTGAAACCATTTTAATTATTTCACAATCCCTTTTCCAGCAAGAACAAAACTTGCTAAAAGAGATTCCAATTGAATAAATTCATCACTACCTTCAACTAAACGAAATTCTGTTTCACCTGTTTTTTCTGTTAGTTTTACTTTTAATTCATCATCTATTTGTAGATTCCAGATTTCTTTTTGAATTGATTTTATTATGTCTGTTCCTGCAATAGATTCTTTTAGCATGACATCTAATAATTTTTCTTTTGCTTTTTGGAAGTCACCTGACAAAGCATATTCTAAGACGATTTTAATGTCAGCAGGTTTTGCACTTGAGATTAGCGTGTTCACTAATTCTGCTGTAATTGACGGCGAGATTGAAGCAGATGCTTGTAAAAGATTAATTACTCTTCTGCAGTCGCCTTCACTTCCTTCATAAAGAGATTCTATTGTCTGTTCAGATATCTGCAGATTTTCTTTTTCAGCGATTAGTTTTATTATTTTTTCAATGTCTTTTTTTTCTAAGAGTTTAAATCTAAAAATTGCGCATCTTGACTGAATTGGATCTATAATCTTTGAAGAATAATTACAGGACATAATGAATCTGCAGGTTGAAGTATAATTTTCCATTGTTCTTCTTAATGCTTGCTGGGCTTCTTTTGTCAGGGCATCTGCTTCATCAAGGAAGATTACTTTAAATGGAACATTTCCGAGGGCTTTTGTTCTTGCAAAATCTTTTACTTTTTGCCTGATGATATCAATTCCTCTTTCATCAGAGGCATTTAATTCCAGATAATTTTCTTTCCAGCTTGCTTTGAATAATTCTCTGACAATAATCAATGCAAGTGTTGATTTTCCTGTTCCAGCAGGGCCTGCAAACATTAAATGGGGGATATTTAGTGAACTTGTCAGATTTTGTATTTTTTTTATAATGTCCTCCTGTCCAACAATTCCTTCAAAAGTTTTTGGGCGGTATTTTTCAGTCCAGATTGTCAGTTCATTTGGCTGTATCTCTTTTCTTTGTGTTGTGAATTCCATTAATGGTTTGATGATAAAAATGCTTTTAAAGATTGTTATAATTAATTGGTTATTTCTTGATGTCAGAAATTTTTTAGAGGTAGCAGTGGAATATTTTTTAGATGAAAAGATATTATGTATAAAACTTTTAGCTATACAAATGAGAAGCTTAGCTCTATTATGTGTAGTTTAAAATTAGGATGAGATACTAAGGAAACCCACGCATTTATGCGTGGGAGGATGTCATTTGTTTCTAATATTAACAGAATTTTTATTAAACATTATTAACCAGACCTTAATTTTCTTTGCTTTCGTTTTTTCTTGACACGTCTAAGACGTTTTCTCTGCCATTTCCAACGCATTTGGCGCTTTTTTTTCCATCTACGACTTGAACGTTTCATAAAAAATTTAGAAGAATTAAGTTTAAAAATGTTTGGTAGAATTTTATTATGTAAATCTTTAAATATTAGTTTTGGTTTAGTGAAATATGAAAACTTGGAAAAGAAATTTGGCTTCGTGTGTTTTAAGTGCTGGTTTATTAATTGGAAGTTCTGGCTGTGAAAATAATGCCCAAACAAATGCAGGGCTTGGGGGTTTGATTGGTGCAGGGGTTGGGCAATTAGCAGGAAGAGATAGTGAGTCTACTTTGCTTGGAGCAGGAATTGGGGCAGGAGTAGGGTATATAATTGGTAATGAGCAAGATAAAAAAGAAGAAAAAGCAAGAACTCAGGCTCAAATAAGAAATCAACTTAATACTGAGATTATTTGGATTAAGAATACCAATAATTCAAAAACTCCTGTAAAATTAAGAAAAGAAGGTCCTGGATATCTTGGACCAAGAGGGGAATATTATGAATCTATGCCTACTGAAGCACAACTTCAAGATGTTTATGGATTTTGATTTTTAAAAATATTTTTTGTTTTAAAAATTATGGCGAGTTATTTAAGTACATACATATTTAATAATGGAAAGATATATATTCCTGTTAGAACAGATTATGTAAAAAGTGTTTTTTCTCAAAAACGAGATTTTGTTAAAACAAAGGTTATTTTTTCTGAAATAAAAGTTGAAGGGGAATATTGTGAGAAACTTCAAAAATTATCAAAAAACAAGTTGAGGATTATGGTATTTATTTCAAAGTTCCTCTGGGGTATATTTCAAAAAGAAAAAGAAAAAGAGAGGTTCGGAAATTTATTGGTAGAAGATTAGAAAAAATTTTAAATAGATTTATGCAGGACAGATTAATTCCATAAATTTAAAAGTTGTTTTTGTTTAATATTTATACAGCCCTGTAGTGCAGTGGTCAAGCATCTTTGGTTCTGGACCAAAGGACCCAGGTTCGAATCCTGGTGGGGCTATT
>JAFCCB010000009.1 GCA_017610445.1 Candidatus Dojkabacteria bacterium | reverse complement strand
TATATAATACGGCTCACCAAATATTACTTAAAAATAGCAATATTTATAAAGGATAAGCTATATATAAGTAATTATGTATAAAATTGATAAAAAAGATAGAAGAATACTAACTATACTTAACAATAGTTGTAGGAAATCTAATACCCAATTAAGTAAGCTTATAGGTTTGTCTAGGGATTCAGTAGGATATAGAATAAAGAATCTAGAAAAACAAGGCATAATAGAAAACTATACTATAGAGATTAATTATGAAAAACTAGGGTATGTTGCTTATTCTCTTGCAGTTAAATTACAAAATGTTTCTCCAGAAATAGAAGAAAAAATTATTAATTTTTTAATTAAAAATAAAAGAATTGTATTTATTGAGAAAACTTTAAGTAAGTACGATTTAGCATTTATAATTTTATCTAAATCATTAGAGCAAATAGATAAAGAAACTAAGGCTATCCGACAGTTTATTGGGATTAATTTAAAATATATAGATATGGGGATATCTTTAGAAAATTATGAATTCCCAACATTTCTTTTTGATGATAAAAAACTTAATCCAAAAATAGATTATAAGGATCAAAAAGACCATCCCTTAGATAGTTATGATAAACAAATTCTATCTGAACTTGTTAATAATTCTAAAGTAAGTGTAGTAGATTTATCAAGGAAAATAAAATTATCAGTTTTTGCAATCGCAGATAGAATAAAAAAACTGTCTAAGAACAATATTATCAATAAATTTAAAGCCATAATTAATACTGAAAAGTTAGGTTATCATAAATATACAACTCTTTTAAATTTATTTGATTCAAAAGTAGAAAAAGAATTACTGGAATTTTGTAGATTTCATAAACAGATATGGGGGATTGATAAATCTTTAAGTAATTATAATTATGCCATAGAAGTTTATGCTGAGAATAATGAAGAATTTAAGAATATTATTTCGGAAGTTATGGAAAAGTTCTCAAAGTACATTATTGATTACGAAACCCTAATTGTTCTTAAGAAGATAAAACATAGTTATTTATTATAGAATTAAAATTCTTCTACTATGTCCATCCCATCTCGACAACATTTATAAATCCCAAGCACCTCCCAACAGCAACGATAAATTAAATGTCAATTAAAACAAAAACTTGTCCCCACACGATGCCAACAATGGATGGTCGGCGGCAGGGGCATGACACCATCTTGGCACCAAGGTGGAACTGATTTTTTTATAGGTAATTTTATAACAACTATTTATCTAAATAATTTATGTCTAAAGAAAAAGAAGTGAAAACTATTGAAGATAAGAAAGAATATCAAGATAATCTTAGGCAATTAAGGAATATGATTGATTGCTAACGCACGCTCTTCAGGGCTCTGAAACTTAATTTTACGTATAGGTGTTTTTCTTTCCGAAACAGTCTATTTTGAATACCCATTCAAAACCAAAACCTTTAAATAGTATTGAATACTTATTCATAATAACTAAATAAAGCCAAAAGGCAGGAGAAAATAAAATGCCACAAGGAGACAGAACAGGTCCAAATGGACAAGGTCCAATGACTGGAAGAGCAATGGGTTTTTGTGCAGGTTATAATACACCGGGGTTTATGAATCAAGGTTTTGGAAGAGGAATGGGTAGAGGTTTTGGAAGAGGATTTGCATGGAGAGCAAGAGCTATGCCAATACAACAAGTTCAACCAGCTGCAATAACAGAAAAACAAGAAAAAGAAATGTTAAAACAAGAACTCGGAGCTATAAAAACCGAACAAGCTGAAATAGAGAAAAGATTAAAAGAACTTAAATAAATTTAAATAACTAATAACTCTTAAATATTAAAAGAGAGTTTAGTTAAGAACTTTCTAAATTAAAAAGATTATTAGTTATAAAAATCAATAAAAACAAATGAAAGAACAAATCTCAATTTTAGGGATAATTGCAAATGTTCTATTAGCAATAGGCAAGATAACCACAGGAATTTTTGCAAAATCAGCATCAATTTTAGCAGATGGAATAAACTCAGGAACAGATGTTTTTGCCTCAGCAATAAATTTAATAGGAATTAAAGTAGCTCAAAAACCTGCAGATATAGAACACCCTTATGGGCACGAAAGAGCAGAAGTAATTTCAGGATTTATAATAACATTAATAATCTTAGGTTCAGGACTATTTATTATCTACGATGCTATAACCGGATTTTTAGGAAAACAAATTGTAACTATTTCATATATTGCATTTATTGTAATGGCTTCTTCTGCTTTAATTAATTTTATAATGTCAAGAATAAAAATTTATTATGGTAAAAAAGAAAATTCAGTGAGCTTATTATCAGACGGCATTCACTCAAAAATTGATGTTTTAGTTTCATTGGGTGTTTTTATTGGATTATTTTTGGTAAAATACTGGATTCATTTTGATTCAATAATCGCATTATTAATTGGATTATACATAACAAAAGAAGCATTTAAATTAGGAAAAGAAACTACAGATTCTTTATTAGGGGCATCTTCTCCAAAAACAGAAGAAAAAATAAGAGACATAATAAAAAAAGAAAAAATAGAATTAACAAATTTAAAAACACAAAAATTAGGAGCAAAAGTTTTTGCAGAAATAACTATCAAACTTCCTTCAAAATTAAAAGTAGATGAAGCGTCTGCATTAACTAAAAAATTAGAAAACAAATTAATCTCACAAATACAAGAAATTCATTATACCTCAATACAAATTAAATCTCATGATATTGAAAGGGGATATTTCAAGCCTTCTTTTGGAAAAGGATTTGGCTGGCAGAGAAAAGGAAAATTTAAAGATACTGTTAAAGAGACTCAAGGAAAAGGCCCAGAAGGATATTGTGTATGCCCTAAATGCAGTTATAAAATAAAACACAAAAGAGGAGCCCCATGTTCAACAATTAAATGTCCTAATTGCAGTATAAATTTGACAAGAGAATAAAATATTTAAATAAATTTAATGGGAGGTTAAAATGTATTCAAAAGAAATAGAGAACACGGATTTGAAAAAAGCAAGGCAAAGTTTGATTGAAGAACTTGAAGCTATAAATTGGTATGAAACAAGAATTAAAGAGACAGAAAATGAAAAATTAAAAAAGATTCTTGAACATAATAAGAATGAAGAAAAAGAACATGTAACTATGTTAATGGAATGGATAATAAAAAGCGATGCTGAGCAGAATAAAAAATTTAAAGAACATGATTAAATAAATTAATAGAATATAAAAATAAAATGCCACGTCCAAGAAGAATTAGAAGAATTTTTTTTAATCCAAGTACAACTTATTTTAAACCAGCAGGAATTTCATTAGCACATTTGCAAGATTCTATATTAACAAGAGAAGAATTAGAAGTAATAAGATTAATAGATTTAGAACAAACAGAGCAAAAAAAAGCAGGGAAAAAAATGAAAATTAGTCAGCCAACATTATCCCGGCTTTTAACATCTGCAAGAAAAAAAATAGCAGATGCTCTGATAAATGCTAAAGCAATTAAAATTCAAGGAGGAAATTTTAAAATGGTACAACCAAGAGGAGAAGGTTTAGGCGTGGGAAAAGGTAGAGGATTTGGTGGCAGAGGCAGAATGGGGAGATTTGCAGCAGGACCTGGAGGAATCTGTAAATGCCCAAACTGTGGTTATGAAGAACCGCAAGTAAGAAGTCAACCCTGTATGGGTAAAAAATGTCCTAAATGCCAAACTCAAATGATAAGAGGATAAAATAAAGGAAAATAAATGAGAATATTAATAGCAATAAATGAAAATAAAGGACTTTATTCTAAACTTAGTGAACACTTTGGACATTGCCCTTATTTTGCAATTTATGAAACTGGTGCAAAAAAATTTAAAATTGTGAAAAACAAATTAAACCATTCTAACCAATTACTAACTCCTGTTGAACAAATAATGAAATTCAAACCAGATATTGTTTTTACATTAGGCATTGGACAAAGAGCAATAAAATTATTTAATGAAAAAAATGTAAAAATTAAAACCGGAAACTACAAAATAACAAAGGAAGTTATTAAAAACATAGACAATCTTAGAGAATTAGAAGAGGGTTGTAAGCATTAATAATGGAAATTAAATCAATATTTTTATCAAGCTTGCATGAATCCCTTGTAATAATAATCCTAATTTTTATTCTAATGATTTTAGTAGAATTTATTGTTTTAAGATATAAAAATAAAATTATTAAATTTACAAAAAAAAATAAGTTTCTGGAATATGTTACTTCTTCTTTTTTTGGTGTTATCCCTGGTTGTGTTGGGACTTTTGCTATGGATAGTTTGTATATGGCTGGACTGCTTAGTTTTGGGGGGATAATTGCAGTAATGATTTCCACAAGCGGAGATGAAGCATTTTTGCTTATTTCTATGGCTATAAAAAATATTATTCCTTGGATAACTTTAATAATTTTAATAATAGTTCTTTTTATCTTAGGGATAATTGGGGGATTTATTGCAGATTATTACAAAAGAAAAACAAATATGAAGTTTTGTGAAAAATGTAAAATTATTAATCATAAAAATGAAGAATTTAAACTAACTCATTTTTTAAAAGAACATGTTTATAAACATATAATCAAAAAACATATTTGGCGGATCTTCCTTTGGATATTTGCAGCTATTTTTATTATTGAATTATTACAGGGAAAAATTAATCTGCAGTTTACAGGTGTAAGTATGTTTTATGTTCTAATAATTGCTTCGTTAGTTGCATTATTACCAATATCAGGCCCAAATGTTTTTTTAGTAGTTATATTTTCAAAAGGATTAATTCCATTTTCAGTATTACTTGCAAATTCAATTATTCAAGACGGGCATGGACTTTTACCAATACTAGGATTTTCAATAAAAGATGCATTCAAGATTAAACTATTCAATTTTGTAATAGGACTGATTATAGGATTGATTTTATTGGGGTTTGGTTTATAAAATGGAATTTAAAAATAATAAATCAATGAAACAATCAATAATAAAAGCAATAAGAGGATTATGGAATGCATTTCCAATGATTCTTGGGACTATCCTATTAATTAGTTTAATTTCTGTTTTAATTCCTAAATCATTTTATACAGCAATATTTAGTAAAAATTTATTTTTAGACCCAGTTATAGGAAGTTTAATTGGGAGTGTTTCAGCAGGAAATCCTATAACAAGTTATATTTTTGGAGGAGAAATGTTAAAACAAGGGATTAGCTTACTTGCTGTAACTGCTTTTTTAATTACTTGGGTTACTGTTGGGATAATTCAACTTCCAGCAGAATCAGCAATTTTAGGAAAAAAATTTGCTCTTTTAAGAAATCTCTCAGCATTTATTTTATCAATAGTTATTGCAATAATAATAATATTAATTTTAGGAGTATTTTAATATGGATATAAAAAATAAACTAAAACAGATTTCAGGTTCCTGGTATTTTTTAATATTTATATTATTAATTTATCTTTTATTGTCTGTTTTTAAACCAATTTTATTCTCTTCAAGTTTAAATTTCTTTTATAATATTCTTTTAAAAATAATTCCTGTTTTTATTCTTATTTTTACTTTAATGGCTTTAACTAATTATTTTATTACCCCAAAATTTGTGATGAAACATCTTAAAGAAAAAGGAATTAAAAAATGGTTTTTTGTAATCGTTGGGGGGATTTTGTCTTCAGGTCCAATTTATATGTGGTATCCACTTTTAGCAGATTTGAGAGATAAAGGATTAAATTATGGGCTTATTGCTTGCTTTTTATATAACAGGGCGATTAAAATTCCTTTAATTCCCTTAGCAATAATTTATTTTGAATGGAAATATATTATTATATTAACTTTCGTTATGATCTTTTTTTCAATTGTTCAGGGGATATTAATAAATAAATTAATGGAGGTTAAAAAATGAAAATAGCAATAGCATCTGAAGGAAAAGAAGTTGATTCTGAAATAAGTCAAAGGGGCGGAAGAGCACCTTACTATCTTGTTTTTGAGGATAAAAAACTTATTGAAACAATAAAAAATCCTTTTGCATCTGGTTCTGGCGGAGCTGGTTTTTCTGTAGCTTATATGTTAACTAACAAAAAAGTTAATTTAGTAATAGCAGGAAAAATAGGCCCAAATATGAAAACAGCGTTAAAAGAAAAAAATATTAAATTTAAAGAAGCTGTTGGGGGAATAAAAGAATTCCTTAATTAAATTTACTTTAAAAACAAGATGATAGATTTTGCATGTAAAAAATTTGATTTAAAAGAAGTAATTAGATGTAGTTTAGTCATTACAAAAACAGAATTTAAAATAATAGAATATTTAATGAAAAACCCTGATAAAAAGTTTACAGCACGAGAAATATCTCAAAAATTCAAAATTGGATTATCGACTTCTCAAAAAGCAATTAATGAAATTAATAAAAAAGAATTAATAAAAAGAAGCCAAAAAAATCTTAGAAAAGGGGGGTATATTTTTGCATATTCTATTAAAGAAAAGTTGATTTTAAAACAAAAAATCTTAAAAATAATCCATGATTGGACAAAAAAAGTTGAAGCAGAAATGAAAAAATGGTAAGAGTATTTCACTTTTATAGAGGTATTATTAGATACTCCAATTCATTTAAATACCCTTCTAATTATTAAATTTTAATTAAATTTTGGAGAAAATAAAATGTCAAAAACAATAGAAATAACAAGTAAAAATTTTAGAAAAGAAGTTCTTGATTCAGATGTTCCTATTTTAGTAGACTTTTGGGCGCCTTGGTGTCAGCCTTGCCTAATGATGGCTCCGGCATTAGTAGAGTTATCAGAAGAATTAGAAGGTAAATTAAAAGTAGGAAAGCTTAATACAGAAATTTCAGAAAATCAGATACTTGCAGTGACTTACCAGATTCAGAGTATACCTAATATGAAGCTTTTCAAAGACGGAAAAGTAATCAAAACATTTATTGGTTTGCGCCCAAAAGAATCATTAAAAGCAGAATTAGCAGAAGTAATTGATTTATCTTAAAGAATTAAATACTTAAAATTAAAATGTCTAAAAAACCAGAGAATGTTAAAGAATTGATACAGCAGGGTTATCTTCATTTAGCTAAGCTTCCTGCAAAAAATGATTTTTTATTAACAAATAGAAAACTAGATTTAAAAAAATTAGATTCCCTTGATGCATATCATGTTTTTATTATTGCTCATGATTATGATGCAAAAACTCCCATTATGTTAAATTCATTATATGAGAAATTAAATTTTAATTTAAGAAGCATAACTTTTGTGGTGAATCCCAAAGATATAAAAATAATTACACAAGCACTAAAAAAAGATAAAAAATGTTTTGCTGGAGCCAGAGGTGTTGGATTAAAAGAAAAAATAGATGTACTTGATAAGCTTATTCCTGAAGATTTAAAATCTTCAAATATTATTATTAAAGAAAACAGTAAATGGGTTGGATATAATACTGATTCTGAAGGTTTCTTTATATCCCTAAAAAAGAAATTCTCTAAAATTGGGAAGCAGGTTAAAGGAAGTAATTTAATTATTTTTGGTGCTGGAGGGGTTGCAAAAGAAGTTGCTAGACAAGCTGCAAGAGAAGGTGCAAATAGGATTGTAATCTTAAATAGAACTTATTCTAAAGCAGTAGAAATTGCAAATGAATTAAATCAGAAATATGGGCAAATTGCTGTGGGTGGTGGTGAAGATATGATTAAGGGATATGTTCTGGATATAACAATTAAACCTGATGCTATAATCAATTTAACTGATAAGGGTTCTGACGGCAAATTAGAAGATTATTCAGCATTTGCTGTAGTTAATGAAAATAATGAAAAAGAATCTATTAATATTCTTAAAAAGCTAAAAAACATAAACCCAGAGGTTGTTATCGCAGATATTGTGCTCCCAAAATCAAGAAAATCAAAAACATTAAAGCTATGTAAAGATATTGGTTTAAAAAATCTTCTTGATGGAGTCCCAATGGTTGTTAATCAAGCAGTTCCTGCTTATATGATGGCTCAAAAAAATTATCCTAAATTACATCCTAAAAAATTAACAGAAGAAGAAGTTTTAAAAATATTTAAAAAAGCAGCTGGTAAATAAAAATGGAATCTTATGATTTAATAATAATTGGAACAGGTCCTGCAGGATTAACCGCAGGGATTTATGCTGGCAGATACTTGCTTAAAACTTTGATTATTGGAAAACTTCCTGGAGGAATGATATCAGAAGCACATAAAGTTTGTAATTTTCCTTCTTATGAATCTATTACAGGTGTTGAATTAACAAAAAAAATAATAGAGCAAGTAAAAGATTTAGAAATTGAAATTAAGCAAGAAGAAGTAACTGAAATAAATGGTTCAAATAGCAATTTTATAATTAAAACAAACAAACAGGAATATCAAGCTAAAAAAATAATTTTAGCAATAGGAAGAAAAAAACAAAAATTAAATGTCAAAGGAGAGAGTGAATTTCTTGGTAAAGGTGTTAGTTACTGCGCAACTTGTGACGCTGGTTTTTTTAAAAATAAAGTTGTTTCTGTAGTTGGAGGAAGCAATGCAGCTTTAACAGCAGCATTATTATTATCAGAATATGCAAAAAAAGTTTACATTATTTACAGAAAAGGAAATTTTTTCAGAGCAGAACCTGCTTGGATAAAACAAGTTGAAGAAAACAAAAAAATCAAACTAATATTTAATTCAAAAATAATAGAAATTTATGGAACAGACTCTGTTAAAGGAGTTAAATTAGATACAAAAAAAGATTTAAAAGTTGATGGAGTTTTTGTTGAAATAGGCTCTATTCCAGATGAGAAACTTTCAAAACAACTTGAACTAAAAACAGAAAAAGGCTATATAAAAATTAACAAAAAACAAGAAACCAATATTAAAGGAGTATTCACAGCAGGAGACATAACAAATAATCCCTTGAAACAGGTTATTACTGCTTGTGGAGAAGGGGCAATTGCAGCTAATTCTGCGTATAATGAATTAAAATTACAAGAAAGTTAAAAACTATATTAAAAAATGAAAATAAAAAATGAACAACATAAAAGAACTCGATAAATTAAAACAAGAAATCTTAAACTGCAAAAAATGTGGTTTATATAAAACAAGAACAAATCCTGTTGTTGGTGAAGGCTCTCAAGATACTGACATAATTTTCATAGGAGAAGCCCCGGGATTTAATGAAGATAAACAAGGAAGGCCTTTTGTTGGGCAAGCAGGAAAAATTTTTGATGAGCTTTTAAATTCAATAAGTCTAAAAAGAGCAGATATTTATATCACAAATATTCTAAAATGCCACCCACCACAAAACAGAAATCCAACACAAAAAGAAATAAAAGCTTGCTCTGTTTATTTAAACAATCAAATTGGAATCATAAAACCAAAAATAATCTGCTGTTTAGGTAATTTTGCAACAGATTTTATATTGAAAAAATTTAATTTAAAAGACAAAATTCAGGGAATAAGCAAAATTCATGGACAAATTTTTAACATATCAACTCTAACAGGAGTTATAAAAATAATTCCATTATACCATCCAGCTGTTGCAACTTACAATATGAATATGCTGGAAACATTAAAAAAAGATTTTAAGGTTTTAAAAGAAAAATGAACCACTCAACAAAATCCTCTTTATTAGAAAAAATAGCAAATTTAACTAAATTAAATTCTAAATTTCATAAATATCAAAAAGATAAAATTAATCAAAATCCAGAAGTAATAATTAGTTCTGTTCAAGCAACACTAATTTATCAAGGAGAAATTAATCAAAATAATAATCTTATTTCTAAATTTAACAGACAAATTAATCTTAAACAAACTATTGGAGAACAAGCAAATTTATTTTTAAATGGTTTTTATATGAATTTTTATCTTTCTCCAAAAGACAAGCATTATTGGAGAATTCCTTATAATAGCAAATCAATTTCAACAAAAATAAATAACGGAAAAGCAAAAATCCCAATAATAACAGGATTAGAAAGATTTTTTCCAAAAACAGATTTTTTTGAAAAATCAATAAAGAGAAATGCATCAATAGGCTCTGTTTTCCAAACAAAAAAATTTCCATATGCTATGATTGCAGTAGGTTCATTAAATGTAAATTCAATACATACAATTAAAAAAGATTATTTTAATAAAGGAGATATTGGAGGATATTTTAATCTTGGTTCAAGCATGTTATTATGCTTTCCAGAAACACCTAAACTAATACAATTAATCAAACCAAAAACAAAAGTAGATATTGGAGAAGGTATTTTAAACATCCCTTAATCAAAACAATTCCTTCAGATCATCACTCATTTTTATGACTCTTAATTTACCATCTTTTTCTTCTTTACTAATAATCCCTTTATATTTTAATTTCTCAATAATTCTAAAAACCCTTAAACGAGAAAGTCCTGTTGATTGAACAATTTTTGCTTGACTAATTTCATTATTTTTTGCCACTAATTTTAAAATTTCATACTCTTCTTTATTAAAAAGTTTTTCTATAAACCCAGAAGCTTTTGAAAAACTATAATCTTTTTTAGAAAGTTTTTCAATCATTAAATAACTCATTAAACTTCCAACAAATAAACTTACAGAAGCAATTATTGGAATAAGAAAAGGCAAGGGAATTGTGCATGTTTGAGCTTCTCCACAAGAAACAACCCTTTGTGTGTAAAGAGAAGCAAGAGAAACTATTAAAACAAAAACAGCCATTATCATTACTACAATCAATAATTTTCTACTCTTTTTCTTTGTTTTTTCTTGCATTTTCCTATTTTTAAGTTGTTTCAAAATTTGAAACAAACCTTTATATATTGTTTCAACTAATAAATATTATAATAAAAACTTTAAAAAGGTTTCCTAAAATAGAATGAACAAAAAAATAACTATAAGCATAATCTTAATATTAATTATAACATTAGCAGGAATTTTTTATATAAATTCAATAACAGGAAAAACAGACTACACTCCTTCAGGAGAAAATCAAGTTATAATTATTAAATTTTATGGAAAAGGATGCCCTCATTGTGCCCAATTAGATTCTTTTTTAAAAGACTTGCAAAAAAAAGACTCAAATATTATTGTAAAAGATTATGAAATTTATTTTAATGATGAAAACAGAATGGTTTTTGAAGAACTTGCTGAAGCATATGAAACAGAAATTCAAGGAGTTCCAACAATTTTTATTGATAAAAAAATAATAGTAGGATTTTCTTCATCTATTGGAGAACAAATAAAACAAGAAATTAGCAGATGTGAAACAGAAGGATGTGTTAATCCTTTAGAAAAAATAAAAGGAAATAATATCACTCAAATAATTGGTGAATCTTCGCCTACAGAAAGTCCTGAAAAATCAAAGCTTAAAAAAACAATAACAATTCCTGCAGTTATCTCTGCTGCAGCAGTAGATGCAATAAATCCTTGTGCTTTTGCTGTTTTAATAATCTTAGTCACAACAATTCTTGCTTCAAATAATAGAAAAAGGGCTCTTTGGGCAGGATTAGCATTTTCATTATCAATTTTCATATCTTATTTTTTAATGGGATTAGGATTATATTCTGCAATTCAAGCAGCAGGGATTACACATTCATTTTATATAATTGTAGCAATCTTAGCAATAATAATTGGATTATTTAATCTAAAAGATTATTTATGGTATGGAAAATGGTTTGTGATAGAAGTTCCATTAAAATGGCGTCCAAGAATGAAGGCAATCCTAAAAGGAATAACTTCTGTTCCAGGAGCTTTTTTTGTTGGTTTTATAATTAGCTTATTTTTATTACCTTGCACATCAGGCCCTTACATAGTAATTTTGGGATTATTAGCAAATATAACAACAAGAGGTTATGCAATCATCCTTTTATTATTATATAACTTAATTTTTATACTTCCGATGATTGGAATAACCTTTGGAATCTATTTTGGAATAACAACAACTGAAAAGGCAGAAGCTTGGAGAACTTCAAAACTTAAAATACTTCATTTAATTGCAGGAATAATAATTCTATTATTAGGAATTGGAATGTTATTATCTATTTGGATGGGCTGGTTGTAAATTATTATCTTTTTAAAAACAATTTAAATAAAAACAGCAAGAATTAAAAGAACTGATTTATCTTCTTTATTTATTCAAACTCCTTTCTTAACATATCTCTTTTCTGATAACATTGTTCTTTAAAAACAGCAATTTCAGCATTTAAATTTGGATTTGATGAATCCCCAAATGATGCATGAATTCTTGGAAAGATTAAATTTAATTTTTTCTTTCTTAATTCTTTTGTCATTGCTTCTATTTTCGCTGTTGCGACTCCTTCCTGCATACAAGTAAAAGGCCCAACATGAAATTGCCCTGAACAATAAGCACCATTTTCCTGCTCAATTTTATCATTCATAAAATAATAAGCAATAGCAATGCTCAACGGAGATTCTCCTTCAATATTTCCATGATACTCATGTTTTTCCTCAAGTTCCTCAATCATTTTTATTGGCTCAGGAAGCAAATCTCTACCAGAAAGTATTTCCCTAAAAGGATTAGTCAGTTTCTTATCAATATTACTCATATACTTTCCTTTAATAAAATATTTCGCAAATTTCTTAGTTTCTCTTAAAGTTTTAACCAAATCAAAATTCTTAATTGCTAATTTTATATCTCTTTTTGAATTTCTCTGATTTATCTTATTAATATAAAACAGCCAATCTGTTACAGGATCTCTTATCATTTCTAAATGCTCTTCTTCTAATTTTTTAATTACATTGTCTGTATAAGGGTCATGGTGCCTCATATAAATCTCACCCATATAAAAAACAAGAGGAAATCTTTTTTTGTTCTGCAAATTAGTTTTCTCAAACAACTTAACTGTCTCTTTTCCCCATTCAATTATTTCTGATGTCTCTGCCCTGCCCACAATAATCCCCTCTAATTCACTCAATCTTTGCTTTTTTAAATCATCAATTTTCTCTTTATTATCAGCATAAGGACTAAATCTTCTTGTAATATCTTCTAATAATCCCTCTGCTTTAATGCCCTTAAATAAAGTTTTTTGCAATTTAATTTTATCACTTAAACCAAATCTCTTAGAAAGAGGGACATCAAAGTAATCTGTTTTAGTTGTAGGTCCTGTAACAGGAATGTCTTCAAATCCCTCTTTATCCATAAACTCTCTGACAACTTCTTTATATTTTCCAAATCTGCAAGGTCCGCTTGTTGTAGGAAGCATAATTAAATAATTATCATTAGTATATTCCTTTCCTTTTTTTTCAGTTTCTTCTTTTAAAAAACCAAGAACATCACCTAAAACTCCTTTAAGTGGATGACAAACTTCTGTATAAAGATGGCTATTTGCAAGAGCAGCCCCTATTTTTGTGTTAGTAGGCAATACCTCTGCATTAATCCCAAAATGTCTTAAACCTGCTGCACCAATAAAACTTGCATCCCCCATGTAAGGAATAAGCCAAGTTTTTTTATCATTTCCTTCATCTGAATATTTTCTTAACTTCAATTTCTCAATCTTTAATTTTGTCAGCTTGTATTGTTCAACAACTCTCTCATGAGCCTCTATCCTTGTTACAAACGGTGCATTATTTGTCTGAGCATCTGTTTGTAAAACAAGTAAAGGTTTGTTCACTGCTTCTTGAATTTTACTCTCTTGATAAATTTTCAAACTATCAGGTCCGCAACCAAAATTAGACATTACTATAGCAAACAAATTTGGCTGATTAGCCACAAACAAATTAGCTTTTAACATTTTCACACTCTGAACCCAAAACTCATTTTCAACAATTCCATCAAGAGAAATATTTTTAAATTTATGTTCTAAAAAATTTTGAGGAATATAATTTAGTCCCCTAATCTGCGAAAACATAAACCCTGAATCAGAACTTGCTTTAGGGTCTAATAAAACATAATCTCTGCCAATCCCAACATACCCTTTCTCTTTATTTTTTTTAAGTCCTTCTAAAAATTTATCTCCTTCCTTATATAATTCTTTTTTAAAATTATTCTCTGCATAATCTGCACGTATTATCGCACTTCTTATATCTTCATCAGTAAATTTAAATCCTAATCTGCTAAACTCTTTTTTAAATGACTCAACAAGAAGATTCTTATCACCAAAATGTAGAATAGGATTTATTTGTTTATTCTTATCAAGAGATAGAACATCATTCAAAATATAACCTTCAGATTCTGTATAAATGCAATATTTCAAATTTGGAGGGTTTTTTTCTCTTTGCTCAATAAAACTCGGATTAAATAAATATTTTACATTAGGGCTATTGTTTAATAATGCCGCATGCCCTGTTGCTATTTTTCTTGCAATGCAAAAATCTGTTCTTGAATTACTAATTCCTGTTTCTGCTATCATCTCATTTGTTTTTGGAGATGCAACAGGCAAAAAACCTAATTTCTTAAATAAAGCAGCACTCCAAATACCTTTTTCACCAAGAGTAATTGTAGACCTTTTAATTCCTACTGTTTTCAAATCACCTAATTGTTTTATAGAAGAAATTTTTTCTAACAAACTCCCTTGTTTTTTAAAATGCTTATCATATATCTCATGATACTTTTCAACATAATCTACTTTCTTTTCTTTTTTTACTTCTGAATTACCACGAGGACAAAATCCTCTGGTAATTATTTTATCATTTCCAATAATGAATTCTTCTAATAAGCAGTTTCTTTTACCGCAACTTTTCTCTTTTAATAAATCTCTGCAATAAATCTTTCTTTTCTCAAACTGCATATCTGCTAAATCCCAGCCTCTAAATGCACTTGCATACTTTTTATTTTGTCCTTTTAAATCTTTAATATTGTTAATTATATCTAATGCCTGCCCCCAGGCCCCAAACATTTCCCTATGTGGAAAAGCCTCTATTTTCTTCCCAGTAACCTGAGCCAAAGCAGCAAGAAAAGATTTTCCTAAAGGAGGCCCTCCCTGAGCAGAGCATTTTTCTCCAACATTACTACCTCCAACAAATTTATAAAAATAACTTGCAGCAGTCCCTCTTACTATCGCTGCAGCCATTTCTTCTTTGCTAAAACCTTCTGCAATAAGTCTATTAACATCCATCTCCATAAAAACACCACAAGTCGAATCAATTATTGGAACTCTTTTTGCTTTTAAAGCAGCTTCTTGCAAAGAACTCTCCACATCTAACCCTATAATATCTGCCATATTTTCAAGTGTCTGCCCACTTCCTGCCTGGCAACTATAATTCATTTTTGCTTCTTTGACTGTTCCATCCTTAGAAAATCTTGTAAATTTCATATCCTGCCCCCCTATTTCAAAAATAGTATCAACTTCAGAATTATAATGTCTAACACCAAGTGCATGACAGGTTATCTCATCAGTTATTTTGTCTGTTAACCCTATTTCTTTTTTCTTCAACTCATCAGATTTTTTCTTGCTGATTAAAATCTTTTCATACAATCTTCTTGCAGAGCCAGTAGTCCCTACACCCCTCACAATCACTTTATTTTTATGTCTGCTTAAATATTTTATAACATCTTTAAGAGATTTTTCAGGATTGCCATGGGTTTTAATATAAAGTTTATCTAAAAGTTTTCCTGTTTTCAATTCAACTAAAGCCCCCTTTGTAGTCGTGCTTCCTCCATCAATTCCAATTACAACTTCTGTCCCTTGCTGTATTTTTTTCTCAAGATTTTCAGAACTTTCATTTACATTCTTAAGAAAACCTAAAAGTGCAGGAGCAAACTTTCTTTTTTCCCTGCTATATTCTGAAATTTTCTCAAGTTGTGCTGGCTTAAACACAAAATTATTATTCTCCTCTAATCCTTTCAAAGCAGCACCAACAGCAGCTACATTAGAATAATGTTTTACTCTTTTTATAGGAATCCCAAGAAATTCTTCTAAATTCCATTTTATAATATCATTAGTAAAAACCCCACCTGTCACAATTGCTTCAGAATTTTTAGAACCAGCAAACTCTCTTCTTCCAAGAACATCAATCTTATAATTTCTTGCAACTGTCTTAAATAAACCAGCCAAATTATCCTCTCTTTTCGCACCGTCATTTTGCTCATGAATTAAATCTGATTGAATAACAATACCACACCTCGCTAAAAACTTGCTCGGCTCTTTTGATTCAACTGCTTCTGCCTCAGACATCTTAAACATTTCTTCTAATCTAAGTTGCAGTTTGTTTCTGTTTTTTAGTTTAACCTCTTCCTTTTTATCTTCATCATCAGTCAACAAAACATCTTCTAACTTTGAAACAGGAACCTCTCCTTCAAACAATCTCCTGCATTGTTTTTCTATTAAAGTCCCACTTCCCCCTCCGCATTTAGTTCCTGTCTTCCATTCCTGAATTATTTTTTTATCATCAACATTTCCTATTTCAAAAAAATAAGAATCCTTTGCACCTATATGAAAAATATATTTTACATTAGGGCTGATTAATCCTGCTCCTTTTGGAATTGTTACACTATCAAAATCATAAGTAACATCTTTCATGATTTTTGGAAAAAATTCCGCACCACTTCCTGTGAAAGCCGTATTTTTGATTTTCCCTTCAAACTTCTTTGTTATATCCTGCCATGCCTCTTTCACTGCCCCAATTGGATTAGCAAAATGCATTATAGGTTTTGGAGAATAAATTATATTTTTCTCATTATCAAGAACAGCATAATGCAAAAAACTACTTCCAACATCAAAACCTGCAAAAAGATTTTTACTGTTCATACAAATTTTAAAAATAAGAGTATATTAAAACCTAATGTATAATATAAAGTATATTTTTAGGCATATAATTGCAAATCTTACAAAACTTCAATTCCTTTTTCTTTCTCATAATTCCATTTAGAATGCCCAAACTGCACAATTAAATCAACTCCAAGCTTCTCAACTTCTAAAGGAACATCGCAGGCGCCAAAGCAATCTCCTAACCAAATCATACAATTACAACCAGTTTTATTTTCAATTTCATCAGCTATAACTGTTGAATAAGGCTTCAAGCCATCTGGAAACTGAAGCAAAACCTTCTGAGCTTTTTTCTTTTTAATAATTCTCATTATTTTAGGTATTTCTAATTCATATTCTTTTTCAATTTCAACAATTGATTTTTTTATCATTTTTATTTATTCTAAAAACGGCAAAGGTATTACCACCTTTCCCCCAAAAGGAAAAGTTTACAAAGGAATTTTCTCTAACTCTTAAACATCATTTGTTTCATCAAGCGTTTCCTTTTCCATATATTTTCAATCATAACAACATTTTTATATGTTACTTTTTACAAATTATTAATGAATTTAGAAAAAAAAACACAAGAGATAAAATATTATTTAGAGGGTATAAAAGGAATTACAAATATTAATGTTCACATGCTAAAAGAGCCCTATTACATAGAATTTAAATTAACAAATAAAAAATTTGAAAATGAAGAAAGAAGGATATGGAATAGTTTAAATCACATATTTAAAAAAAATATCCAAGGAGCTTTATTGGAATACAAAAAATTTAATATTTATCATAATACTCCTTTAAAAAAAATTTCACTTGAGATAAAAAATATCCCTAACCAAAAGGAAACATTTGAAAAAGTTATAAATACGACATATAGTTTTTTAAAAAGAATATCAAAATATAATGAAAGAGTTCTTTCAAAAGCTTTTTAATCTCTTTGTTATTATTCATTTTATGACAATTAGAAATCCAATCATAACAGTAGCAGGACATGTTGACCACGGAAAAACAACAATACTGGATAGTATAAGAAAAACAGGAGTGCAGGAAACAGAAACAGGAGGGATTACACAAAAAATTTCTTTTACAAAAGTTCCAATTGAAAACATAGAAAAAAGATGTCCTGCAATAAAAAATAAACTTAATTTTCCAGGATTTCTGTTTATAGACACCCCAGGACACGCAGCATTTTCACATTTAAGAAAAAGAGGAGGAAGTCTTGCAGATTTAGCTATTCTTGTTATTGATATTAATGAGGGAATAATGCCACAAACAACAGAAGTCCTCGAACTCTTAAAAATAAACAAAACTCCTTTTATAATCGCGCTGAATAAAATAGACAATATTTCTGCATGGCAAAAACAATCAGAAAATCTAAAACAATCCATAGAATTACAGTCAACAAATACAAAAACACAATTTCAGGAAAAACTTTTCACAATAATCGCAAGTCTGCATCACCACAGATTCAACGCAAAACTTTTTTATGAGATAAAAGATTTCACATCTGAATTAGCTCTGATTCCTTGCTCAGGAAAAACAGGCGAAGGAATAAATGAATTAATAATGACTTTATGCGGACTCTCACAAAAATTTTTGACAAAACAACTTGCTCTTGGAAAACAGGCAAAAGGAGTTATTTTAGAAATCAAAAAACAAAAATCAATGCAATACATAGAAGCAATTTTGTATGAGGGAGAATTATCTGCAAAAGATGAAATTGCAATAGGAAGTTTTGACCAGCCTATTATAACAAAAATCAGAGTGCTGGAAGAAATTTTGCCGATTTCAGACAAGTTCAAACCAGTATTTCAAACACACGCTGCAACAGGAATAAGAATGCAGTTAATTAACCCGCAAAATCTTCTTCCAGGAATGCCCTTCACAATATTCAAAAACAATCTCCAGCAGATAAAACAAGAATTCAAAAAAGAAATCAATGAAAAAATACAAACAGACAAACAAGGAATAATCATAAAGGCAGATTCATTGGGAAGTTTAGAAGCCTTAATCACAATCCTAAAGCAGGAAAATATAAATATCGCCAGTGCAGGAATCGGCAAAATAAATAAAAGAGACATAATTTCCGCCCAGACAAACTTCAAACAAAATCCTGCAAACGCAGTAATCCTTGGATTCAACACAGAAGTTGAACAAGAAGCAAAAGAATTAGACTCATCTAAAATAAAAATTATAACAGAAGAAGTAATTTATAAACTCATTGAAAATCTTTTAGAATTCCAAAAACAAAAAACAAATGAAATCAAAAGAGAAAAAATCCTTGGATTAGCGACAATCTGCAAACTAAAAATCCTGCCTCAATATGTATTTCATAACAGCCATCCAGCAGTTTTTGGGGTTGCAGTAGAAGCAGGAAAACTAAAACCAAACACAAGGCTAATAAATTCAGATGGAAAAGAAATAGCAAAAATCAAATCAATTCAAGAAAACCAAAATAGATTAGAACAGGCAGAACAGGGAAAGGAAGTTGCAATCTCCTTGCCAGGAATAACTTTTGACAGGCAGTTATCAGATACAGAATATCTTTACTCAAACATTTCAGAATCCCAATACAGAGAATTCAAGAAAAATAAAGAACTCTTAACTACAAATGAAATCCAAACCTTGCAAAAAATTGCAGAGATTAAAAGAAAAGAGAAAGTGACTTGGGGTGTGTAAGCAAATACAACGCCCCCTTACAAAGTTTTATAATATCCATCCCATAAACTAAGATATGGAAAATAATGAAATAGATATTCCATTATCAAAAGAAGAAGAAAAAGAAAAAATAAATTTTTTAAGAAATACAAAATTTAAAGATTTTAAAATACATCCTTATTATAACAGGAATGGCTATATTAAACATGCTGTTGAAATAGAAACAATTAAAGAAATTTATCCTAAATTCGATAAAATCATCAAGGTTTTTAAAAGACCTGCCAAAAAAGGCTTTAAATATTCATTTAGATATCAAATAGAAGAAACAAAATCTTTAGTTCTTTGTTTTTATTTAGATGAAATACCTCCTAAATTTTTTAATGCTTATTTTGATTATACAAAACAAGATAAGAAATTAAAGAAAAAGATTGAAAACTGGATGAGAAGAGAGGCTAATAACCAGCAATAGGAATATTTTTTGTCTCTTCTTGAATTACAAATTGAAAAGTATGTTCTTTTATTGGGGTTGCTAATGCAATAGTTAAGGTCAGCATATTACCAATCTTCATAATACGAATTTCTGCTAATTTTAGATTTTTCAATTGTTCTGATGGAAAATTAAACAATTTAGAGGCACAATCTATTTCAACCCCTAAAACTTTTCCTGATTCTCCGACATCTATTACAAGATTACCAAAAGTCAAATTAGTGATAACTTTTTCTCTTTCAAAATTATTGTTTATATAAAGGATGTCTAAATCCTCTTCATATTCATAATTTTTCATATATAATACAGGAGTATCTTATTTTTAAATCTTGTTGTGTTCAAAACTCAAATTAATACTTCAATTCTTTTATCTCGCCCTTCTTAATATTTTTTTCACTCTTAATAATTTGATTAAAAACATCCTTCCATAGAATTAGTAACAGATTTAAAACAAGGGAGGAATAAATTTATTAGGGGGGGAATTTCACTTTTTATGAAGATTATGATAATTTAATATTACAAGTTTGGGCTCTTGATGGAATTGGAGAACTAAGAGAATATGTAAAATGTATAAAACAATTAAAAGAAGAATACAACCCAACCATTATAAAAAACTTAATTAAAAAAATACAAGGACAAAAAATAAAACATAATAGACTTTTCAAACCAAGACAAAACCTCCCAAGCCAAAATTATCTAATTAATCAACTAAGAAATGAAAACATCCCAGAACCAGAACTCCACAATTTCTTTTCTTTTTGGGACAAACCTTAAACTTTAAAAACCTAATTCTATATCAAATATTATTAGCTCTTAAAAAACGCTACAAAGACAAAAGAGAAAGCTAATCAGCTATCTCCAAAGCGTTCATTTTGAGAAGATATAAGTTAAAAATATTAAATAAAACAAAATATGCCATTCAAAATAAACATCTCAGACAAGGGAAAAACATTTCAAGTAGAAACAGAATCAGAAATTGTAGTTGGGAAATCAATTGGTGAACAAATAAAAGGAGAAGACATCTCGCCTGATTTAGAAGGATATGAACTCGAAATAACCGGAACTTCAGATGCTTCTGGTTTTCCTAGTAAAAAAGGATTAGAAGGAGCAGGTTATCACAGAGAATTATTAACTCATGGATTTGGGATGAAAAATACTCAAAAAGGATTAAGACTAAGAAAAACATTAAGAGGACAAGAAA
>JAFCCB010000033.1 GCA_017610445.1 Candidatus Dojkabacteria bacterium | reverse complement strand
AAAATCCAGTAATAAAATATGAGATTATTGATGAATATGGTAAACCAATAACAATTAAGAAATCCTGGTGGAAGCGAATATTTGGGTAAAATTCTCATTCATTTTTCAGTGAAAATAAAAGTATAAATATTTTTAACAATCTATTCCATCATGGATAATAAAAAGTTAGCTTTGCTTTTAGGAATGTTGTGCGGCGACGGGTGCCTAGTAATTAGAACAAAGAGCAAAGGAGGATATAAGTGTTATTCAACTGATTTTTGCAATTCTAATATGGATTTAATCACACAATTTCAGAATCTATTTCATGAACTTTTTGAGATAAAAGGCAACTATTATTCTGATAAAAGACCCAATAAGAAAAAAATAGTATATGTTTTTAGAAGCTATTCTAGAGATATATTTGATAAAATTGCTGGGTGGGGGTTTCCAGTTGGGTTAAAAAAATTTAAGCTGAGAATTCCTGAAATTATTTGGCACATGGGTAGGGAAGAAAAATTATTATTTCTAAAGGGTTTTTCAATTACTGATGGATCAATTAAAGATTCTGGACATATTGTTTTTCATATTGCAAGCAAGAGATTCTTAGAAGATATATCCAACTTAATTTATGAGTTATTTGGACTAAGAAAACCTATTAAGGAATATATTCAGAAAGAAAAATATTATTCTTATCAATTAATTCTAAATAAGGGTGGGGCACAAGAAGTATTATCATCACATCTCAATATGTAATATTTTTAAAGACATAAATTATAATATTCTTATGCCTCCATCGCATAATGGTATTGCACCGGTCTTGAGAACCGGGCCCTTCGGGGCATCACAATGAAAAGAGGATTGAAAAATTTTATTAATGGCTTAAAAAAACATTGGTTATTTATCTTAATATTAATTGTTTTTTTAGGATGGGTATTATGTTCGTATTTAACACAAGGAATAGTCTATCTTTTAGCTACAAGTGATATTGATTCAATCGTGGCTTTTATCAATTCTTTTGGCTGGTTGGCAGTTGTAGCATTTATTTTACTTATTGTTCTTGAAGTTGTGTTGGCACCAATACCTCCTTTTATTTTATATGTTGCAGGGGGAATTATTTTTGGGGCATTTTTAGGAGGGACAATTACATTATTTGGGAATGTTTTAGGGGCAGTTATAGCTTTTTTAATTGCAAGAAGATTTGGTAGAGGTTTTGTAGAGAAAAAAGTTAACAAAAGATTAAAAGAGAATTTTGATAAATTTACAGATAAATACGGAGCATGGGCTCTTTTCTTAATACGTCTTAACCCTTTTACAACTTCAGACATTTTTAGTTATTTATCAGGCTTAACAAAGATGAAATTAAGAACACTAATAATTAGCACAACTTTTGGTTTAATCCCTTTAGTATATATTCAAACATATTTGGGTGATGTTTTTATTAAAGACAATCCTTTCTTATTTTTCCTTTTTATAGCTGTAAGTTTAGTTTATCTTTTGTTATTCTTATATGGTTTATGGTATTTGATAATTAAGAAAGAGAAGATAAGACCAAAGAGATAGTTTTTTAAACTACCAATTAATATTCTTTGAACAATGAAAGATTTATTACCTGAAAGATTAAGTGAAGTTAGACTAAAGAATTTAGAAGAACAAAATAAAATAACCTATTTTAATTATCTAGGAAATCTTAACAATTTTCCAAATGTATCAGAAGCAATATTTCTTAAGATATTAAAAGGAAAGAATCATGTTTTA
Organism: Candidatus Dojkabacteria bacterium; assembly: GCA_017610445.1. Lineage (GTDB taxonomy): Archaea > Nanobdellota > Nanobdellia > Pacearchaeales > GW2011-AR1 > ARS1285. Next base: position 5,887 of record JAFCCB010000033.1, on the reverse strand, counting down.
GTAGAAAGTCATTTATATTCTAAATTTGGGAGTTTTGATTATTCTATTCAAGTAAAAAATTGGTTAAATACAAAAGAAGGCGAAGAATACAAACCACTTCTAGAAAAGATATGTTCTAATGAATAGTTTCTAAAATATATATTAGGAAGTATATTTTACAAAATATATTTAGCACTAACTAAGTTTTGAGACTTGTCTTCTATAAAATTAATTAACCAAATAGAGAAGACAAGCCTTCTGCTGCAGCTTCTTTTTTTTCTTCTTTTGGCGCTTCAGATTTCTTTTCCTCAACAGGTGTTTCAGAACTTCCTGCAGGAGCAGCAGCAACTAAACTAGCACTTTCTAGTTCTTTTGCTATATCAACGCCTTTTAAACTAGCTATTAAAGATTTGATTTTTGATTCATCAACTTCTTCGCCAGTAGCTACAACAACTTTTTTCACATTTTCTTCATTAACTTCTTTTCCTAGTTTGTGGAGCAAAAGAGCTCCGTAGACATATTCCATTATTTATTTTCCTCCCCTTCTGATTTATTTTCTTTAGGAGTGTTATTTGTTAACTGTCCATTATCTTTTTGAGTATCTTGATTATCAGCTTCTTTTTCATTAACTACTTTTTTATCTTCTGAATCGCTTGTCGAGTCAGCAAATTTTTCAAAAACTTTAGCTTGGCTCTCTGCTTTTCTAATTAAAAATCTAATTGTATCTTCATTTGAATATCCAATCTCTACTGAAAAAGAAAGTGCTTTTCCATAAGCTGTTCTTAATTCTTCTAATGTTGCTTCTCTATCTATTTTTAACTCTGCATAGAATTTTCCTTCTGTGTTATCAAAAGCACATAGAGGTATAAATCCAACTGAAAATGGTTTAATATCTAATTTGTTCATAACATCTGCAGCACCAGAAGAGATTTTTTCACCTTTTTTAGTAATTACTCTTGGTTGCTTTATTGTAATTTTTCCTTTTTCTATTTTAATTTGAATTCCTAATGCCCCAAGTTCACTTATTGCTGGACCAGGAACTAAATCAGTTGGACCTGCTTGGACTTCAATATCTTCAGGAGCTTTTTGGCCTGCTTTTGCTTTTGCTGGGCTTTTATTAATTAATAATTCTCCAGCTAATTCAAAACAATCTAAGTCAGAAAATAAAATAGCAATGCTATCTTCAAGTTTTGTTTTAAGCGAAGCGACTGTGTTCGGCGAGCTTTCAATTTCAACTTTTCCCTTAAGATCTTTAATAGCTTCTTTGCTTGAAGAATCTAATGCTCTAATTATCAAATTTTTTTTAGGAAATTTAACAATTGCTTTTCCTCTTAGTTTCTTACTAATTTCTTGAAATTGTGAAGCAGGAAGATTTTTTATAGAAGCTATTAATATTGTTTTTTTAGTTTCTATTAAATTTTTCAAATCTTCAACAGTTTTTACATTTCCTTTGTTTGGTTCTCGTTTTTGAATATTTTTCTCAGATTTCATTTTACTTTTAATTTTTGAGGTTTAGTCATTGTGAATTTTATTTCAATGTTTTTGATATTTTCCTTATCTCTTGGAAGTTCTTTTAAAAGAGTATTATAAATTACCTGAATATTCTCAAGAAGGTCTTTGTCTTTCATACTATATTTTCCTACAGGAACTTTAATGCTCGCTTCTTTTATTTTTATCTTTAGAATATTATTAACCTTTGTTTTTAAATCATTAATTGCTTTATCATTAACATCCATAAGAATTCCTAATTGAGGGGAAGGCATTTTTCCAGCAGGACCCAATACTCTCCCAAAGGTTGTTGCAACTTTTGGCATTAAACTTCCTTGAGCAATAAAAAAATCATATTTGTTAACTAATTCCTTTAATTTCTTTTTATCAGTATATTTCTTAAATTCTTCAAAAGCAATAGTGTCTATATTATCATTTTTTACTTCTAAAAAACCTGCAACTTTTTTGTTTTTTATTTTATGAGGAAGAGTTATAATAAAATTTAACTGACTTTTCTTAACATCAAATTTTTGGAGATTTACAATTAAATCTAAGGTTTGGTCAAACTTTCTTTGTTTTTCTTTTCTTAATTCAACTAAAGCTTTTTTCAATTGTTCATTAAAGTTCATTTTCTTCAAGTTACCTCCCAAATTATGCGCCACAAACATAGAATGTATTTTGCAACGATATGGTTCAATCGGTAAATCTGTGAGATAATTTGAGTTTATAAAACATTTGGTTATTTAAAATCACAATAATTCTTAAAAACTAAAAGAATATTTGTTTAGTATGGAACTAATAGCTTTATTATCAACAGGGAAAGGAACTTGGGCACAGGTTTCTGGATTAATGACTTACGGAGAATGGGACAAAATAATTCTTATTGGAAGTGCTTTTGCAAAAGATTTTAAACACAATAAAAAATTCGAGTTTATCAAGGTTGATTTAGATAAAAAACTTAAAGACCTTCAAGAAGACCTTTTGCAAAAACTTAAAGGAAAAATAGCTGGAACAGAAGTTGCATTATCAATTGCTTCTGGAAATGGCAAAGAACACATGGCTTTGATATCTGCATTGATTAACTCGCCTGTAGGAATTCGTTTTGCAGCTCTTACAAAAGAAGGAGTTATTGATTTGTAAAATGATAGATACACATTGGACTAATTTATTTGACCCAAAACTTTTTGTAAAAATATATCTTGGAATTACCTTGGCTGGAGCTTTTTTGATTCCTAATTTCTATACAGCATATGATGCTTCACAAAGTATTAAGTATGAAAATACATTAGAGGAGAAAATTTCTAAAGCAAGTAAGTTAAAAAAGAATATTAAAGAAGAAGATTGGTTTATGAAACCAATTTTACTTGGAGAACATTTTACTGCAAAATACTATTTAAATAAATATTCTGAAGATAACTAAATCTCCCCAGTCTTAATCTTCATATCTGATTTGTTTTTTCCTAAAACACAAACACGACTTCTTTCATGTTCATCTAAAACTTTTAAGTCTGTTTCTCTTGCCAATTTTTTTGCAAAATTCTTTATTTCCTTATGATTAGGCATTCTTTCATATCCTAATCTTTGCCTTGCAAAACCCACACTCACAAATCCCTTAACATGCACAAACATTGGTTTTGCTTTTTTAATTAATTCTGCATATTCTTTAACATGCTCATCTTCCATATTCAAATCCTTAACAAGATTCATTCTAAAAACTGTTCTAGAACCTAACCCGGACAAAATTTCTAATGTTTCATTTAATATTTCCCAAGCATCTTTTTTTGAACTTCTGTGAAATTTAACATATAATTCTTTATTAGGAGAATTAACAGAAACTGTTAATTGAGTTGGAAGCTGTTTTTTTATTGCAAGTTCTTTTATTTTTTCAGGATAAAGCCCGTTAGTAACTAAAAAACTTGTTTTACCTCTGCTACGAATTTCAGCTATAAGTTCTCCTATTTTAGAATAAAGAGTTGGTTCTCCTGAAAGAGAGATTGAGAAATGCATTGGTTCTTGTGCCTCTTCCCATTTTTTCATATTAGCTTTACTAACTGTTTTGTATTTTGTTTCTGGAAGAATTTTAAAACCTTCTAATAATTTTCTTTGTGCTTGAATACATCCATCAACTATTTCTTTTGGAGAATCAGGATCTTTGACTTCGTTAGAGTAAGTATATCTTAAATTTCTCCAACAATGTATGCAATGATTTTGGCAATTAATTAAACTGCATGTCATTTGGCAGCATAAATGAGATTTTATTCCATAAAATTGCTCTTTAAAACAAACACCTTCATCTCTAATAGATTTTTTAGTCCATCTGCATATTTTTACTGCACTGTGATTTCCGATTATTCTATAACCTTCTTTTTCTAATTCTTTTTTAGCTTCTTTACTTAGTGCCATCTTTTACTTTTCCAGGTATCATAAGGTTATGAATTTAAATGGTTTTATAAAAATTTAGAAAAAACTCATTGCCCAGAGAACCATTAATAGGAGCAATAAGAACAAGAAAAATTTAGTTACAAATTTAAAAGTTTTTTCAGCTTTTACCTTGCTTTTTGTTAATGCTAAAATACTCAAATAAAAGAATCTGCCGCCATCAAATATCCCAACAGGAAGCATATTAATTAATGCAACACTAAAGCTAATTAAAACAAGCCACCATAACAAGTGATAAATAAACCAAGCTGCTTCAAAAATAGATTTATAATATATATTTGATTTTTTAAAAGATATAAAATCTATAATTTTTCCCATTACTCCTGATCTTCTCGTATCCATGAACCCAACCCCTAGATAACCTGGGCCTTCTTCATTCGGATTTTCACCTAATTCAATTTCATATTCTTTAATTTCTTCCCCAACAATAGTTTTCACGCTAACTTTATCTCCAGCAGAATATTTTGAAAGTTCATTCTGAAAAATTTCTAAGCTGGTAATTTTAGCATCATTAATATTTGTTATTGCTCCTTCTAATCCAGCATTTATTGCAGGAGAATCATAATATAAAAAAGTATAATTGTATATTTCTCCTTGTGTGTCTAAAAATTCCTTTGTAGCAACATAACTGCGATTACCTACTTGAATTTTATTCAAACCTTCATCATTTGTTAAATTAGAAACTTTTTCATATGTGGCGTTTGTAATAGGTAATCCATTAATCATTGTAATCCCTGCTATTTCAACAACACCATAAGAATAATCATTAAATATAATCCCTGTTGGAGCAAATGATAATGAAAAGAAGAACCACATAATTATAAAAAAGAAGATAGCCGTGATAACATTTGCAAAAGTCCCTGCAGATAATACAGCCATTTGCGAAAATTTACTTTTCTTTTCCATGTTTTTTTCATCTAGCTCAACAAAAGCTGCTAAAAATATTGGAAGAAAAAATGGGAAAAAACCAAAACCTGTTTTTTTAATTCTGACTTTATTTAAAGATGCGAAAATTCCATGAGCAAATTCATGTGGAATAGCAATTATTGCAATTATTATAATCCAATATGTAAAATAAAACGGGGGGAGAAAATCTAATTTAAAAACTTGCGGAAGATATGGAATCAAAGGCATTATAGGAGGAATTTTAATAGCTCTAACAACTTGAGGATAGGCAATATAAATATAAATTATTTTTCCAAAAAGATATAAAATACCAACCATTAATAAATAGCCCATACCAATAGAAACATAACTTAATTTTGTTAAGAGTTTTTTATACTTTTTTCCAACATTCTTAATAAGTTTTATTCCCCAAGTAGTTCTATATAAAAGTAAAAGTCCTTGTTTTTGAATATTCTTTCTTTTTCGATATAAAAACACAGCTAAAAAGATTATAAAAATTCCTAGCAATATAAAGTCATAAACAGCTAAATTCATTTTACCTCTATTTTTTCTTTAATTTTAATTTTTCCTAAATTGGAATTACTGAAAAAGTTTACTTTTTCTTTAAAGGACGAAATGCGCTTTTCCCACATTTTCTGCATTTAATTTTTCCTTTTAGAATTTTTTGAGGGTCAGCCCTAATTTTAGTTCCACATTTTTTGCAAACAAATATGTTTTTAAATATTCTGTTTTGTGCTTCTGGTATTTTTGCCATGTTTAAAGTTTTCTTTTAATTATTTTTTCACCTTCAACATCCCAATATTCTACATTTGAATTTTCTTCAAGCTGAGATTTGATTTCGTCTGAGCAAGGAACATCTAAAGTTTCAAAACTTTCCAAATCCATAACACTAATTTTATCTCCTACAGATAAAACTTGGGCTTTTCTTTTGTCAACCATTGGAACTTCTAACCTATCATGTCCAGGTATAACAAAAACTTTTTTTTGCCCTGTAAGCATTCCTACAGCCTCTATTCTACATTTTGCATGTCCATGTTTTCCTGTTTTACTAATATCAATACTTTTAATAGTGCAA
>JAFCCB010000032.1 GCA_017610445.1 Candidatus Dojkabacteria bacterium | reverse complement strand
TGAATTTAATGGCTGATCTAAAAATTTTAAAAAAAGAAAAAGCAAAAGGAAATACTTTTTACAATATTAATTATGAGAACAATATGGTATTAATCCTGTTGCAATTAATAAATACCCTAAATTTTCAAAAACTTCCATTTGAGAGAAGAAAAGCAGTTGAAGAATTAATTAATGAAACAAAACCTATTTTAGCGATATTATTTGGCTCTACTGCTAAAGGAAATTTTAAAAAACAAAGTGATATCGATATTCTTATTGTATACAATGAAAGGATTAAAGAAATAGATAAAAAAGTTAAAGAAATTAGCTCAAGATATGGATTAAAAATAAATCCAATAATAATTAAATTTAGTGAATTAGATACAAGAGATGAGGCTATTAAACATATTTTGATAACAGGATATCCTGTAACAGGATATAGGTATTTTTATAATGAAACAAAGAAAATTTAAATGGGAAATCTGGATGGAGAACAAGAAAGAATGTGAAACAGCATTTTATAGTTATATAAACAAGGGCATTATAAAATCAGAAGAAGAAAAACAAAATTTAAGTAAATCACATCTTAAAAAAACAGATTATAATCTTGATTTTATTAATCATATGTTAGATGAAAAAAGATTTTATGACTGGGTGATTGTTGGATGTTATTATGCAATTTATCATGCCTCACTTGCATTATTAAGTATAAGAGGTTATTCTTCAAAAAGCCATTTAGCAACACTTTGTTCATTAATCTATTTATATTATGATAATAACAAAAAGAAGCTATTAAATAAGGAAGATATAGAATTGGTTGCTGAAAGCTCTTTGGAAAAACAGGAAGTTAGTTATTTTGTAGAAGCTAAGAATAAAAGAGAGACAGCATCTTATGGCATTAGTGAAGAGTTTAATAAAAATGAGGCAGAAAAATTAAAAGAAAAAACCATATTGTTTGTAAATAAAGTTAAGAAGATTATTTTAGAATAAAAATAAAAAAGTACTCAAAAACGCAATTATTGATTTAATGGAGAATCCTAAAAAAAGAAAAACACTTGAAAAAATGCTAGAAAAAGGCATTAAAATATTCTTGGAATAAAGTTGCTAAGAAATATTTGAAAGTTTCTAAACAGGTTATTAAAAACCCTAAATAACCCCATAACAACCCTAACCCAACAACCCTAACCCCACAATCCTAACCCAACAATCCTAACCCCACAATCCTAACCCCACAATCCTAACCCAACAACCATTTCCAAACAGGAAGAACCTTTATTTTTTTATTCTTTAAAGTAAGTTGTTTTTCAGTATCTTTTGTTAAAACAAGAAGATTATTACATTTGAATTCATTACTAGCTTTAATTAAAGATTTAATTTCCCTGTCTTGTGTTCTAAAATCATCAATATCTAAGCAGACCTGTATTAGCTGTTTAACTTTTTTTCCATTCTTTATAACAAAATCAACTTCTTCCCTTGAATAACTTTGATAATATGCAAAATCAGCTTCTCTTCTAAATAATTCTACAAACACAAGATTTTCTAACAATCTGCCTTTATCATCAATTTTATTTAAATTCAAAAATCCATTATCAATAAAATAAATTTTTGGCAGAGACTGGTCTGCTTTTTTATAAGATAAATTAAATTTTCTTAACGTAAAAATAAAAAAAGCGTCATTAAAATAAAAAAGATAATTATAAATTGATTTTTTGCTGACTTTGATATTCTGAGATTTTAAGTAATTATAAAATTTATTAACAGAAAATTCTTTTGATTTAAGAAGTGCTGAAATAAGTATTTTCACAACTGCAGTATTTCTTAATTTGTGCCTGTCAAGAACATCTTTAAGGATTGCTGTTTCAAATATATCTTGTATTATTTTTTTTCTTTCCTCTTTGTAAATAATAGTTTCAGGATACCCCCCATTAACAAGGTAATCATTAAAATAATTAATTAATTTTGATTTTTCTTCAGAAGAATAAAATTTTTTTGTCTCAAAATTTTTTATATTAAGATATTCTTTAAATGAGAAAGGAAGAATATTATAAGATAAGTTTCTTCCACGCATACTCGTTGCAATTTCCTTGCTCAAAAGTTTAGAAGAAGAACCAGATAAAAAAACTTTAATATTATCATCTAAACAAGTTCTAACAAATTTTTCCCATCCAGAAACATTCTGTATTTCATCTAAAAATAACCAGATTTTTTTATTTTTATTATCTGGGAAAATTTCATAATATGTTTCTAACATGACTACTAAATCTTTATAATTAAGAACTCCCAAGTCTGCTCTTTCAAGATTAATATATAATGTCCTATCTTTTTTGAAATCTTTGACAATTTCTTTTAATATTATAAACATCTCATAGGTTTTACCAACTCTTCTTGGACCAATTATAGAAATAGCTCGTTTTATATCTAATTTCCAATTTGGTTTTATTTCTCTGGGTATTGTATTTGGGATTTTTTGGTTTTGCCAGTCTTTTATTATTTCTGCCCATTTACTTTTTAATATCATATTTACCTATAAGGGGAAACTATTTATAAATGTTTCCCCTTAAGTTTATTGTTACCTTAGCAGGGCTTATAAATCATTCAATAATCTATCTTTATTGTAATTTTATAATAATTTTAGAAAGATTTGAAAACAAAACTAAGGAAGATACAATTAGCTCAAAAAAATTACTTGAAAATTTTTATGAAAAACCAAAAAAAAGAAAAATGAATGACATCCACCCCAAACTAAAGTGCGAAGTTTCCTTTTTAATATCTGTTTACAATTTTTAGCTACACAAAACAGAGCTTAAGCTTCTCATCATATCTCAAAGTTTTGCATATTATCAATACCATATCATAAATAATATGGACTTCTTCTGCATTCAAAAAAATAAGATTTTTATCTTTATTCTTCCATTAACGCCCACTGTATTCATGCTGTGCGTCAGCATTCACTCTTTATCCTATCATCAGCAAGAGCATCTTCATCTGAAGCAAAGCAGACAAGATTTTCAGGCAGGATGTTTTTTGCATATCCACAATCACATTCATAATATTTATCAGAATTTTCGCTTCCTGCATAAATGCTTTGGCTTTCTGTTGGGCATCCTAAATCTATGCAGTCGATTGTCATCTGCTCAATATTTAAATTTTCACTTCCAGTATCGCCTGAATTAAGCTTAATAGAATAATCAATACCCCATACAATTAAAAAAACAGCAAGAATAATCACAAAAATGATTATCAAAACTATTACCAGCTTTCTCTCAGATTCTTTTTTCATTTGATTATTTCTTTTTTCTCCCTCTTTTTTCTCTTGAAAAAATTGCAACTAACCTATCATCACATTTTATCCGCCTTGTTGTTTTTTTCATATTAATGCAGCTTCTCCTCAAAATATCTTCAATCTGCTCATTTAAACTAAGCATATTTTTCTTTGCTCTTTTGTCAATCATCTTTAAAACATCTGGATTAAGATAAAGAGAGATCTTATTTTTTGATTTATATTTTGGTTTTAATACATAAAAGGCTTTTTCAATTTCTTCAGAAGGCCAGCCTTTTTTCAATAATGGCTTCCTTATTTCAAAATCATCAAATCCTCTTTTTCTAGATTTTTTTATAAATTTCACAAGGCTTGTATTTGCTTTCATTTTTTCTTTTTAAATTTTAAATTCCAAACAACACCAACTTTAATTAATCCTTTAATCACAAAATATCTGCCAATTTTAATATTACCCCAAAAATATAATTTCTTGCTCTTTTATTTTCATCTCCTTCTTACATAAACTTTTTGTACTGCAAAAGATTTGTAAATTCCCTCTAAAATATCTGTTCCAGCATAACCAGCAAGCAAAGATAATCTAGGATCAAAATCAAATATTATCCCAATAAAAATTCCAATAACAACTGCAATACAAACTGTAATTGTATAATATCCCCATAAAATTCTTCTACGCAAACTTAATGCTTTTAATAATCCAATAAAACCACGGGTTAAACCTCCAATACCACCTAAAATTCCTGCAAGTATAGTTGGATTCATTTTTCACCCCTTATATTTTCTAATGAAAATTGCTTTTTATATGTTTTTATTTTTAATTAAACTGTTTATTTTAGAAATAAATACTTAATGATAATAAATACACAATTCATCCACCCCCAAAAGGTTCAGATTAATAGAACCCAAAACCGTTAAATACTTTTATCCCTAACTAAATCTCTAAATTTATCTCTGATGTCTTTTATTTTATCTTCATTTAAAGAAGATAATATTTCTTTTGATTTAGCAAAAAATTCAGGGGCATTGATAATTAAATTATTTATTTCTTTTTCATCTATAATCTTATTTACATAATATTGAACAGTATTTCTAAGTTTAAATGCTGCATAAAGAATAGTACATTGAATAATATCCTGCAGAGATTGAGAAAACATCATTTTTATTTCTTTCTCGATTCATTGTTCCTATTGAAGATTCAGCTAATTTAAGATAACTTTCAGATACATTTTCATTAGACTCAATTAATCTGAGACCTTTGCTTTGCCTATAACACCAATTTATTGTTGCCATATTAAGTCTACAAGTTCTTCAACTCCTTTCAAAACAACATGATTTTCCATAACTTCTTTTACAAAAAGTTCATTTTCATCAAATTTATCTTTCTTAATCTTTACAGCATTAATATCAATTCCAAATGAATCTTCTAATTCTTTTATATTTTTAATCTCTCCAATAATAAGAATATCTAAATCAGAATCTTTTTTTTCAATATCTTTTGCATAACTTCCAAAAATAATTAAAATCCCTTTTGTCTTTTTTTCAAGCTGTTCAAATAATTCTTTAAATTTAAGATGTTTTTTTATAAAGTCTATTTTTTTACTTATCTCAACTAACTGCAAAATTCCTTTTATATCTAAATTACTTTTATTTAAGAAATAATATTTATTTTTTCCTTCTTTTTTAAATTTTAAAATTCCTTGTTCTTCCATATTATTAAGAATATTTGAGATAGTTTTTTGATTTAAATTATATTTTTGTGCAATTGCTCTGCCATAAATACGGTTATTTTTGTTTTTTGCAAGTTCTTCTAAAATTTTAAGTTCTGATTTATTGAGTAACATATTACTTATGTGAGTAATAACTTACTATTTAAATGTTTTGAATAAAGAAATTTGAGAATCTTCACCAACCAAAATACCCTCTCTATCAATATCTCTAAGGGATTATAAGTTTTGGAGATGAGTAGTTTTATCTTCTTGCTTTCTTTCTCCAAATTAAAGTATTAATTAAAACAAACATTTATAATAATTATCTCTGTTTAATTTTATGAATAAAGAAAGAGTTGCAATTTTTATTGATGGGAGCAATTTTTATCATAGCACAAAAAAATTAAAAATTGTTAATAAAGTTAATTTTCAAAAATTGATTAATGAATTAGTTGGAGATAGAAAATTAGTAAATGTATTTTATTATAATGCCCTATTAGACATTAGTGCAAATCCTGAAGTTTATTGGAACCAACAGAAATTTTTTAATATTTCTATTTCATTAAGTTTTTATGCCTAAAAAAAGAATCACTAATCAAGATATATTTAATAAATTAAATATAATTGAGCAAGAATCTAATTTATCTGATACTGATAATATTATTCTTACTTTTGTGTTCTTTCTCATAACAATACTTTACAGCCTTTTTCTCTTCTTACTTACTGGAGATTCATTACTCAAATCCATAAAAATATCCCCTATTTACATAGTCTATTTTCTTCTTATTCCAATCTTCATTATGATTTTACTTAACTTCATGTTAATATTCTTTGCTTCGGCATTTACTAAAAAATATAGATTTACTGGTAAACTATTATCATTTCTCTCTTTAAGTGGGGTCTCTTCTATGTTATTTTTACAATTATTTTCTTTGTATTAGCATTTATTTTTGGAGTAAAAAATAAAAATTTCTTTCTTTTACTAATAATTTTATCCCTTATCCTTAGCTTATTAACTACCTTTCGTTATATTCTTCCAAAAACTATGAAATTTTTCAAAGAAAAATATCCAGATTTATATAAAAGAGAACCAATAAACCTAACTTCTCTTGGGGAAAAAATTTTAGTTAAGATTTGTAAGGGTTATAATCAATAGAAAGAATTTTAAATAAAAAAACATTTTAATATAGGGGTGTATATAAAATGAGTATACAAAAAGATGCTGGAGAATTATTAATCTTATTTTATAATAATAAAGTATCTGGTAAAGAGCATTTACAACAAAGAAATATAGAGGAAATAACTCAGTGGGACAAAGATAAAATAACTTTTGCTTTAGAATATTTAATACGAAAAGATTTATTAGATGGAGAAGTTAAAAAAACCTTAGGTTCGAGTAAAACTGCATTTATCTTACTTAGAGACATAAATCCAGAAGGAATTGATATAGTTGAAGACGATAATAAATTCCAAAAAAGTTTCAATTTTTCTGTAGGAATTCCCGGGATATTTAGTTTTAGTTGGGGAGCAAGAGAAAGGTAAAATCAGCACTTTCCGTGACAACCCCCTACTTTTTGTTACAACTTTCTTAACATTTCTTACTGAGATTGGACTTTGTGGGCAGAAAATCGCCCAAATCCCTTACTTTCAGCTTTAATGGGCAGGGCTACAAGAAGCATAGTTAAGGATATATATTTTTCAAAATAAGGTTGGTGGAATATGTTTTGAATGATAAATTTGTTTATAACTGAATTTCTGTATTTTGTTTTATGAAAGCAGGGATAGAATTAGAAAGAAAGTGTTTTGCAAGCAAAGATTATATAAAGAGTTCTTTTTTATTAAGATTATGTTTGAATAATTCATGTTTTAATGATTTATGTTTTAATTGTTTGAAAGGAGTTTTAGAATAATGAGAAAAATATTATTAATTTTTTTGTTAAGTATTTTATTAATTAATCTTAGTAATGCTGTAATAATCTGTA
>JAFCCB010000031.1 GCA_017610445.1 Candidatus Dojkabacteria bacterium | reverse complement strand
AGGAAATAAAATGTCTGCATCTGATTCTTTTTCTTATATTGCCTTGACAGATTCTGCAAAAGAAGTTGAAAAAAAAATTAACAAATACGCTTTTTCAGGAGGACAACCAACAATTCAAGAACACAGAAAAAAAGGCGGAAACCCAGATGTTGATGTTTCATATCAGTATCTAAAACTATTTGAAGAAAACGACAGCGCACTAATAAAGATTTACAATAATTACAAATCAGGAAAATTATTAACCAGCGAATTAAAGAAAATAGCAATTAATAAAATAAATTCATTTTTAGCAGAACACCAAAAAAGAAGAGCCAAAATTACCCAGAAAGATATTGATAAATATTTAGGTGATTAATTTTCTCTGTAAAACTCATGTTTGGTCTTTTCAAAATCTACTTTTTCTAATTTATCTGCCCATTTTGGTTTCACAACTTTAGGATTAAAATAATGTGTTTGCCCTTTATTTAATTCAGAATATTTCCCTTCTAAAACTTCTCCTGCAATTTCTAAACAATCCTCAAAGATTTTCTTGTTAGGATTTTTAAGTTTTTTTAAATTAACATCATTTTTATTAAAACAAGAATATTGCCAAGGTTTTAAAATAACATCTTTAATATTTTCTCCATTCCATTTTTTTCTATCATTAACCCTATTAATAACACTATATGCAACTGCTATTCTTTCATTTTTAGAACAATTTCTTGATTCTCCATAAATCATTCTTGCAAGTAAAACTTCATCAGAATCTTGAGAAAAATCATTTGTTTTATAATCTATAATATTAGGTTGATTAACATCTTCTACATAATTTATAATATTAGGTTGATTAACATCTTCTACACTTTGTATTTTTGTTTCTAAGTTGGGTTTTTCAGCAAGTTTTTCTTTACATCCCTGCATAATACCTAATGTAATAGCTCCGCTTAGAACACCTGCTAAAAATGTATTAGCAATCCACTTAGAATTACTAACTCTTTTTTTGAATTTTCTATTTTCTTGTTCAGTAAGTTGTATTACCATTTTATTTAGCCTCCTCAACTTCCTCAACAACTTTAATTTCCAAATCAACAATTGTCTTTGGTTTTAATTCATTTTGAAGCAATTTAGGTATAACTATAATGGAATTACAGCCATGTTTTGCTATTTTCTTTCTAATATTGAATTGTTTTTGATTTGGTTTCATTTTAAACTGCTTCCCAAGATTTTTTTACTAGATTAGTCAATTTACTTAAATTAGGAACCCATCTCGGGGTTTCTTTTTTATATTCTTTATGTTGATTTCCATATTTTAACTCACAAGTTTTTTCTTCTCTCCTTGCTAAATCCTCTGAAAGACCAAAATGACTCAAAAAACCACCAATTCCTGCTGGATTAGGGAACATAAGAGCCATGCCTGCACTTATTAGTCTCTGACAAAGATAAGTTGGATGTCTAACAAGAGAATGCATACCTTCTTCTAACATTGGGGGATTATTATTACAAATTTTTGATAATTGATTTGTATCATTATATTGTTTGATTAGACTTCCCACTATTGCAATACCAGCTCCTATTGTAAAATTTAAAGGAAAGGGATACATCTCATTTTCAAAATCATAGTTTCCAGCAAGTGAGAGGTTCTCAGCAACAAATTCTAATAAAGTTCCACCAGCTACCTGAGCTACTAAAAGAGCATCAGATGCTGTATTTATCAATAAATCCTTTGATTTTCTTTTCTCCAGTTTTGTTTTTCTTACCATTTTAACTCAATAAAATTGTAATAAAATTACAATTTTTTCCTTTATAAACCCTTGTATTATGTTGTAACTATAAAGTAACACACAGTAATCATTAAAGCCGGCTTTGCACGAATAAGTAATTCTGCACGAGGATAAAGGAATGTTGCACGAGATTAGGACTTATTTTCGTGCAAAGTCATTAAAGCCACAAATCTTATAAACTATAGTTTCGCTATAGTGTTATGGTGACAACAATTCAATTAAATGAAAATGTAAAAAAAGAACTTGACAGATTAAAAACTAACAAAGAAACATATGAACAAATAATTATTAATTTAATGAAACAAGTCAATGAACAAAAAAGAAATTATATTGAATTGATGATTGAAGGGGCAAAAGAAACTGCAGAAGAAAGCCTAAAAATTACTAAAGAATTTGAGGCAATAGAAGAAGATTTTGATTGGGAATGGAAAGACTAATAAAATGGAAATCAAAAGAGGAAATATTGTTTTAGTAAATTTTGAACCTGTGAAAGGTTCTGAACAAAGGGGGATAAGACCCTCACTAATTATACAAAATGACATTTTCAATAATTATTCTCCAACAACAATCGTTGCTCCAATAACTTCAAAAACTTTTAAAAAAGAATACCCCACAAATGTAATCTTAAAAAAAGAGGATTCAAATTTGAATAAAGATTCAACGATTTTATTGAACCAGATTAAAACAATTGATAAACAAAGAATAATTAAAAAGTTAGGTAACTTAGACAATTTTATGATGAACCGGGTAGGTAGAGCGATTAAAGCAAGTCTTGGGCTTTTAGAATAATCTGCTTTAGTTAAAACAAATATTTTATAAATCCCCCTTCTCTAATACAATTATGAAAATCCTATCATTGCACTGTGATTTTATTAAATTTAAACCATTGAAAAAAGCAATAAACTCCACAGTGTTAAAGAAAAATGAAGAAAAAGAGATTCAGGTAAAAGAACCATTAGTTATCTTCACAGCTGTTGAAAAACAAGATGAATCAAACTCTAACATTATTCAGCAGATAACAAAAGAAATAAAAGACATTGCAAAACAAGTTAGTGCAAAGAATATTGTTCTCTATCCATATGCTCATCTTTCTTCTTCATTATCAAGCCCGGATTTTGCCCAAAAAACATTAGAACAAACAGAAAAAAAATTAGCAGAAGAATTCAAAGTAACAAGAGCCCCTTTTGGTTATTACAAAGAATTTGAATTAAAATGCAAGGGGCATCCATTAAGTGAACTAAGCAGAGAAATAACAAATCAGGGAGAAGAAAAGATTAAAGAAAATTATGATTACAAAAAACTCCTCAAACAAATTTCAAAATCAAAACTTGATACAAGAAAATTAAAAGAAAATGACCACAGGATTATTGGAAAGCAAATGGATTTGTTTTCATTTTCAGAAACAGCTCCAGGCATGGTTTTCTGGCATAATAATGGACTAATTATTTATAATGAATTAATTAATTTAATGAGGCAAGAGTTAAGAAAAGAAAACTATCAGGAAATTAAAACTCCGGAAATCTTAGATAAAAAATTATGGCAAATCTCAGGACATTGGGAAAAATACAAGGAAAATATTTTTTTAACAAATTATGAAAATAGAGATTTTGCAGTCAAGCCAATGAATTGCCCTGGTGGAATGTTGGTTTATAAAAATTCTCCAAAATCTTATAAAGATTTGCCTTTAAGGGTTGCTGAATTAGGAACAGTTCACAGGCAGGAACTTTCAGGAGTTTTAGGGGGATTATTTAGGGTAATTCAATTTACCCAAGATGACGCGCATATCTACTGCACTGAAAAACAATTAGAAAATGAAATAATTAAAATAATGAATTTCACAGATAAAATTTACAAATTATTTAATTTTAAATATCATGTTGAACTTTCTACTCGTCCTGAGAAAAGAATTGGAAGCGACAAGATATGGGATAAAGCTGAAAGAGTGTTAGAAAAAGTTCTTAAAAAGAAAAAAATGAAATTCAAAATCAATAAAGGAGATGGTGCTTTTTACGGCCCTAAAATTGATTTTCATATAAAAGATAGTTTAGGAAGAACCTGGCAATGCGGAACAATACAATTAGATTTTGCAATGCCTGAAAGATTTGGGTTAACTTACAAAGATGAAAAAAACAAAATGCAAAGACCAATTATGCTCCATAGAACTATTTATGGAAGTTTAGAAAGATTTATTGGAATTTTATTAGAGCATACCAAAGGCAAACTTCCTCTTTGGCTTGCACCAACCCAGGCAAGGATAATTAATTTCACAGATAGAAATAACAAAGCAGTTGAAAAATTAGCAGAAGAATTAAAACAGCAAAATTTCAGAACAGATATTGACTTGTCATCAGAACCATTAGGTGGGAAAATCAAGCAAGCTGAAATAGAAAAAATACCCTTAATCATAACTATAGGTGACAGAGAAGAAAAAACAGGGAGTCTTGCAGTTAGAAGAAATGGAAAAGTTACAACTATTAATAAGGATAAATTTATTGAACAGATTGAGAAAGAAGTTGATGGAAAACAATAATTCTATATGTAATGCCCTTATCGAACTATAAGCCAAAAATATCGATTCCCAAACAAACTATATCAATTTGATGTTCAAATGATATCAAAGAGATTATTCCCCTAATTCTTCCTTAATCTTTAAAATCTGTTTTTTAAGAACAGGGATATCGTTTTTTATAATCCCTAAAACAATATCTAAATCTACCCCAAAATAATGATGAATCATCTTATCCCTTGTTCCTGCTATTTCTTTCCATAAAATTTTAGAATATTTATTTTTAGTACTCTGAGAAATGTTTTTAACAGCTTCTCCAATAACCTCTATCTCTCTAACCAAAGCACTTTGTTTTAATCTGCTTGAGATTAATTTTTCTTTAGTTAATCCTTTTGAAAAATCACCTATAGCTTTTATACTTTCAAGAATATGTTCAATAAAAATTAAATCTCCTTTCTTTGTCATATTATTCTTATCTGCTCATTTAAGACTTGTTTTTTAATGTAGGGACTAATATATTTATAAGTTACTAAATCAACTTTTCTTTTTAGTTTATTTTCTAATTCAAACTGAATTCCAACAAATCCAAATCCAATATTTTTTGGGGGTTCAACCAATATATCAATATCACTGTTTTTCTTTTGTTCCCCTTTAGCATAACTTCCAAAAATGCCTGCTTTTTTTATTTTGTTTTTTTTTAAAATTTGGATTATCTTTGGTTTAATTTGGTCTAAAGCTTTGTTTACTTTTTCTTTTATTAGTTTTTTATCTGCTTGCTCTTCTTCTTTTTTTAATTTATTCTTTGTTAAATTGACTCCAAGATATATTCTTTCTTTTTTAAATTTCTTGCCTTCCCGCATATTTCTAACTCTATAATAATATTTCTTATCTTTTCTTTGCTTTATTTCTGTATATGTCATGAATATTATACGGGCACATAATATATAAATCTTTCTATGTGCACGTCATAAGAAAGAGTACCACAAAAATCCTCAAAAAGTTCTTATGCCCCTACCGAGCAAGGTACCATCTTGGCACCTTGAAGGGATTTTATGTTCAAGTTTTGAACATGTTTAATATTATATTGTTCTGTGGTGGCTTTTATTTATAAATGTTGTCGACTACGTGTTGGTGACAGAAAAAAAAGTAAAAATTAGTTTAATAGTGGTTTTGCTAAAATCATACATACAGGACCATTATTTGAAGAGTGAGATTCTTTCATTTCTATAAATCTTAGATCTGCCTTCTCTAGCGATGATTTGATTTTATCTAGAGAATCATTATATTCTTTATCTACAGTGTAAATAAAATTAGAAGATTCTTGTTTTTTTAATATTCTATAAGCTTCTTTTAGAACATTAATCCACCTTTTATCTTTGGATAGACCAGTACGCCTTGCAATAACAAGATCTTGAGAATCATTTTCTAATGGGATGCTTAACACAGAAGAAGTCACTATTTTGATATTTTTTTGATTTAATTTATTAACATATTCTCTAGCTATTTTGTTCATCCCATCAGAAATGTCAAAACAGGATACAAAACCGTGAGGAACCAACTCCTTTGCTAGAAATATTTCAAATACTGCCAATCCAGATGCAAAACTCGCAATATTATAATCTGATTTTATATTTACATTTTCTTTTAATGATAAGAATTCATGAATTAAGTCTTCATTTGCAACAACTCGTATCCAATATTTAGACAAATCTTTTGTATAAACTTTTGCTATAAGGGACTCCTCTTTATCAAAACCATCATATATTTTATCATAACCCTTTTGTATTCCTGCCCCTACTAATTTAATCTCTTCTGCAGAGGGTTTATTCCCCACCGTTAAAAGTAGGTGCTTCTTTATTTTTTCTTTTAATTCTTGATTATTCATAAAATAGTACATCCTGAGGATTTTATAAATCCTGCTAAAACAGTTTATTTTTAGGATTTTAAGAGGAAGCGTTTTTATCTGGGCTGATTTTGTTGAATGTGTGATCTCTAGTATAAATATTGTCGAGAGGAGGTGATGGATTCTATTTTAGAAAATATTATAAACATCTTAAACAATTTTCTATTATGGGAAAGATAATTTTAATTGGTGGCTCTCCAACAGTTGGTAAAAGTTATACTGCAAGAAAACTTGCAGAAGGGCTTAAATTACCTTGGATTTCTACAGATACAATTAGAGAACAGATGAGGGAAGTAGTTAGAAAAGAAGATTATCCTGCATTATTTGGGCATTATAAAGCTACTCCTGAAATGGGAGTTGAATTCTTGACAACAAAAACTTCAAAAGAAATAGTAAAATTTGTAAATGAAGAAAGCAGGGATGTTTGGAAAGGAGTAAAAGCTATTATTGAGAAAGATTATGTTTGGGAATCTTTTATTATAGAAGGTGTAGCAATATTGCCTAAGATGGTCTCTAAATTAATTAAACAAAATAGAGAAGTAAAAGCTGTTTTTCTTATAGATGAAGATATAGAGCGTGTTAGAAAAACCATATTTAATAGAGGTTTATGGGATGATGCTAAAAAATATCCAGATAGTGTAAAAGAAAAAGAAGTAAAATGGGTTATGGCATTTAATCAATATATCAAAGAAGAAGCAAAAAAATATAACCTTCCAGTTATCAAAATAGGTAAACGTAAAAATCTTCTTAATGAAGTAAGAAAATTAATTAGTAAATAAATATTATTGAGATGGGGGGTGATGGGTTATAATAATGTTTAAATAGATAATAATTATGATATTGAAATGGAAAATAAAGATAACTATACACCAGAAGAAGTTGCTAAAATTGTTGGTGCATATGCACAATTAGTAAGTTATAATAA
>JAFCCB010000030.1 GCA_017610445.1 Candidatus Dojkabacteria bacterium | reverse complement strand
TTTTCATAATCTTTGTGATTCATCCATTCTAAAATCATACTAACAATTTTAATCTCATTTCCAATTAAAGTATAAATCAATCTCCAATAATTAGGAAGATTATATTTCCATAAATTTGTTATTTCATATTTTTTAATATACTCTTTAGGCCATAATTTTTTTGGGATTCTTATTCCACAAAAAGGATTATTTTTTAAATCATTAATAGCCCGATTAATAAATTCAGATAATTGCTTTTCTTCAAATTTGCCTTTTTTTAATTCAGAATAAGCTTTTTTTAGTTCATTATTTGCAAAAGCAACTTCTCTTATCTGTTGAGTCATTTTATTATAAGATTTTCTTTTTCAAGTTTTCTAATCATTTTTGGATTCCATATCCAAATTATACATCCTTCTTTATCAATGATTATTTTTCCAGATTCTTTTAAGTAATTTAGTATTATTAAATAAGTTTGGTACATCATTTTTTTAGGAAGTTTTTTCCATAATTGATACTTCCCACATTCTGTTGAGTGTTTTTCTATAGCTTTTTCTACCATAATAACACTTTCTAAAGTTGGACTATGCAAAATTGTTTTATTTTTCATCTTATATATACTTATATAATAATATATTTAAATATTTTGGTTTTATCCCAATGGAATTCCTGATTTTAATTCTGTTACAGGTAAGGCAGTTATAGATGGATATGATTTAAGTAGATTTAGTGAAGGTTGGTTAAGGGATGCAAACGACCCTAATAGCTGGTGATTAAATCAACTTTTTAGGTTAGTTATTTTTAAAATCTTTTTCAAGATTTTTAATTTTATATTTAGAAAAATTTATGAAAACAAAAGTTTTAAATAGATTATGAATTTTATAGAATCAGAGCATTGGAAGAAAAAAAGAAAACACAGAAAAGATATAAGTGATGATATGATAGAATATGTTATTAAAAATTCTAACATATTAAAAGATAAATATTAGGAATATGCTTTAAATGCTATTTGTAGAATTCCTCCATCAGGAAGAATTTTAAAGGTTGTTTATAAAAAAAACAAAAAAATAAAATTAAAATAATTACTGCTTATTGGCTTGATTAAAAATGGAAAACTGGTATGATAAAGAAGAAGATATTTTGAATATAGAATTAACTGATAGTGATTATTGGAAAACAATAGAATTGCCTAGTGGAATTAATATAGATATTGGAAAAGATGGAAAAATTAAGGCCTTTGAAATTTTGAGAGCAAGTAAAATTTTTGCTGGAGATGTTAGAAAGGTTATTGAATCTTGTTGATTATAATGATTTATCAGCTTTTTCTGGTGAGTGGCTTTGGGATGCAAACGACCCAAACACTTGGTGAATTTTCTTACGAAAGTTTTAAATAGAATTATTATTTAAGCTAATTATGGCAGAAAAATATTATTTAGATATTGTTATTAAGAGAGAAAAATTATCTAATGATAGTGATGTGTTTGTTGCCCACTGCCCTTCTTTAGGAATAGCAAGTCAGGGCGGAGATACAGATGAAGCTATAAAAAATATTAAAGAAGCAGCAGAGTTATATCTCGAGGAACAGCCAGAAAAATATCAGGAATTAGAGATTTCAGTTTCTATGCCAAGTTTTTCTATTATAGAGGTAAGGAAAAATGCTAAAACTTCCAATATTGTCAGGTAAAGAGGTGATAAAAGCTCTTTCTAAACTTGGATTTAAACATATTAGGACAAAAGGAAGTCATGCTATTTTAAATAAACAAGATAAAGAAAAAGGCAAAATAACTGTTCCTGTTCCTCTACATCCAGAACTTGCTAAAGGAACATTGAAAAGTATAATGAATCAGGCAGGAATAAGTTTAGAGGAATTATTAGAATTAAAATAAATAATCATGATTTAGAGGCTTTTTGCAGTGATTGGCTGGCTGATGTCAATAATCCAAATACTTGGTGAATTAAATCAAACTATTTTTTAGAACTTTAAATTTATCTCTGAATTCTTGAATTTGATTATTTGTCAATTTATCCAAAAAATCTCTGATTTTATTATTAAAATCTTCTGCTGTTTCTATTGCTTCTTTTGTTTCTTGTTTTGTTGTGTAAAAATCAACATAATATTGTTTGTCAATTCTTTCTTTTTTAGCTTCTAATATTTCTTTGTTTTCTATATTAAAAATATCTTTTAATAAAATTATTGAAGCTGAATGATTTTCAGATTTTATCCCTGTTTTGAATAATAATGCAGTGAGTATGTGGTACATACTATAATATGTTAGAGCAATTGATTCTTCTAATCTATTGTTTTCTAATAATATTTTTGCAGAAATTAAACTGCTTTCAGACTTTTTAATATATGATTCTTTTATTTCTTCACTAGATTCAACTAATTCTAATTTTCCTTGTTTTTTTAATTTATTCAAAAAATTTTGTTTTTTCATAAAAATCTTCTATACCTCTTAGGATAATATGGTTTTTTATTATCTCTTTTATTAACAAAGAGTTTTTATCAAATTTTCCTATTTTAATACTTATTTTTGAGTTTATTCTTTCAAGTTGTTTTTTTAAATCTTTATTTGTAGTTTCAATATAAATATCAATATCACTCTCTTTTTTTGGATTTCCCTTTACATAACTTCCAAATAAAATAACCATCCTTTTTTTGGTATTTTTCTTAATGTTTTCGAGAATAATAGATAATTCTGGATATTTTTTTATTAATCCAGATAATTTATAAATTTCAGCAGAATAAACATAATTTTTTGCTTTTAGATTGCTTTTAATAAAAAATATTTTATTTCTTCCTTCTTTTTTATAATCCAATATATTTTCTTTTACAAGTTCATTAATTTTCCTTGAAATTGTAGTATGAGACTCATTTAGAGTTCTTGCTATTTCTCTTAAATGAGATTTGTTTTTGATTAATAAAAGGATTATTCTAAATTCTAGACTGTTTTTATTATGAACCATATGTATCATTTATGAACCAATACTATTTAAATGTTTTTATTTAATATTTGGGGTGAAATGGAACCTCTGATGGTTTTGTAGATATTAATGATTTGGATATTTTTTCTTATGAATGGCTTTGGGATGCAAACGACCCAAACACCTGGTGATTAATCATAAACTCTTGGCCTCTTATCAATTTTTGCTATAAGAATTATTTTTTGTGCCTCTTTTACTTTATATAAAGCTCTATAATCCCCTATCCTATATCTAAATATCATTTCATTATTTTCTCTACCAATAAATTTCACATCACTTGGAATAGGATTATCTTTTAATCTTTTTAAGCTGTTTTCTATCTGCTCTTTAATATGCTTATCTAATTTATTTAAAAATTTTTGAGCTCTTTGTGAAAGTTCTACAACATACATTTAAGCTAGCCTCTTAGTTTTACCTTCTTTTAAGTCTATTTCAGCTTCTTTTAAAGAAAGAATGTCGTCATTTGTTAAGGTTACATCTATTAAATGCTCTTTTATGTAGTTTATTTCTGACTTTAATATATCTAATTTGTTTAGTATTAAATTTTCTTTTTCCATATTTTATTTAAGTTTTTAATCTTTTTAAATATAGTGGAATTCTTGATGGTTTTGTAGATATTAATGATTTATTAGCTTTTAATTATGAATGGCTTTGGGATGCAACTTCTTTAAGTTCCTTTCAAGGTTATTTTATAAAAAGCAATCAGGATAATCTTACTTTAATAAGACAAAACTAGAAAACTTTTTAAACTAATTTTTCTAAAATATAAAATGGAATTAATTAAACCTAAAAAATTAAAAAAAGGAGATACTATTGCAATAATCGCTCCATCTGGGGGGCTTGGAGCAATTTTTCCTCATAGAGTAGATAATGGAATAAAAGCATTGAGAGATTTGGGATTTCAAATAAAAGAATATCCCACAGTTAGAAAAATTTCTGATTTAGGCGATTCTGGAAATCCTGATGAAAGAGCAAAAGATATACATGATGCATTTGAGGACAAAAAAATAAAAGCCATTATTTGCAGTATAGGTGGAATTGCTGCAAATTCTGTACTTAACAAGATTGATTATAATATTATTAAAAAAAATCCAAAGATATTTTGCGGTTATTCAGATATTACCTTGCTTCATCATGCATTTTTAAAAAAAGCTGGTTTAATAACTTTTTACGGCCCTTGTTTAATGACGCAATTTGGAGAATATCCCAAACCATGGGATTACACAGAGGATTATTTTTATAAATCTCTTATTAAAGGAAATCTTAATCAAATCGAACCTTCTAAAAAATGGACAGATGAAATCTTAGATTGGAATGAAAAAAAAGATTTAGAAAGACCAAGAAAATTGTTTGACAATGAGGGGTATATTTGGTTAAAGAAGGGAAAAGTAATAGGAAAAATTACAGGGGGGTGTTTATATTCATTATTACAATTAAAAGGCACGAAATATGAACCTGATTATAATAAAAAAATATTGTTTATAGAAACTCCTGAAGGACAAAATTTTAACAAGGGCGAACCATTGGAATACGTAAATGCACAGCTCAGGGATTTAATGAATTCAGGCGTGTTTGATAGGATAAGTGGATTAATAGTTGGAAGACCTTTTAGATATAATAAAGAAGAAATCCAAAAATTTAAAAAGATTATTTTGGATAATACAAAAGAATATAATTTTCCAATACTCTACGGAGTGGATATTGGACATACTGATCCTATGATTACTCTCCCTTTAGGGGTAGAGGTAACTTTGGATTCTTCTAAAAATCTTTTTAAGATTAATGAACAAGGGGTTATAACTAATTTTTTTGAAGATAATTAATTACACTATCTATATCTTTAAATGATATTTCATTAATGGAATCATCTCTATCTTTTATTCTTATCCCTGATTTGGATACTATTATCTTCCTTTGGCACCCCATAAAATCAGATAAAGCAGATTTTTCCACTCTTTTAATATTTTTTCTATCATCAAAAAAATAATTTGTTGAAATATTTATTTTATGATTAATTTTAGCTATTTTTGTCCACATTTTATTTTCATCAAATTGTTTAACACGAGATTCAAGTTCATTAATAGAAATTTTTGTAGAATTAATATTTTTAATTGGAGGAAAAAGATTATTGCCCCTATAAGAAATTGTCCCATCTTTATTTGTTTGATAAGGGCCTAGCATGATTTATTATATAATTTTTATTATTTAAACCTTTCTTTTTTGTGTTATTGCAAAATAGTAACATTTTTAAATCTTTAGCAAGAAATCCGAGCCTTTTAAGGGGTGGATGAATTGCATTACATATTTATTTCTAAATTGATTATAAAAAGAGAATTAGACTTTAACTCTCTGGAAACCCAATTGTAGTTAGAACTAACTCATTCTAAATAAATTTTTCGGAGAACAAAAAATAAATATGAGGGCTCAGTATTGTCCGAAAACCATACTGAGCATTAACAATATTATATAATCTTGAGTATATTTAAATGTTTTTATGAGATATTTCAGGCCCTAATGGAATTCCTGATTTTAATTCTGTTACAGGTAAGGCAGTTGTAGATGAATATGATTTAGGCAGGTTTTGTGAGGGTTATTTAAGAGATGTTAATGATTCTAATTCTTGGTGAATAAGAAAAGTGAATTTTATTTTACATTCATTATTTTTTATTATGAGTAATTTAAAACTTTCAGAAAGTTTTAAATAGAATATTTATTTAAAGTAAATATGGTAGAAAATGAGTCTAAAATTTGGTTTAAAAAAGCAGAACAAGATTTTGATACAGCAAAATATAATTTAAAAGGGAATAAGATTGAAGCAGCAATCTTTTTTCTTCAGCAATCTGCAGAAAAAGCATTAAAATCAGTATACATTAAAAAATTTAAGAATTTAATAAAAGTCCATGATTTAGTTTTATTAGCAAGAAAGATTAAAGCTCCATTGAAGATAAAAGAATTTTGCAGAGAATTAACTCCAGCATATCAATATACAAGATACCCTGACATAATTCCTGCTAAAAATCTTGAAGAAAAAGCTGTTAAATTTGTTGATTCTGTAAAGGAAATATTAAAATGGACAGGAACAAATATATAATCAAAAAAATAAAAAAATTTATCAATAAGATAAATAAAGAATTCAAAATAGAGAAAATTATATTTTTTGGCAGTAGAACAGGAAATAAATATTCTAAAGAGAGTGATATTGATTTGATTATTGTTTCTGATGATTTTAAAGGATTAGATTTTTTTGAAAGAGTATCTAAAATGTATAATTATTGGAATTTAGATTATGCTGTAGATTTTTTATGCTATACTGTTAAAGAGTTTG
Source organism: Candidatus Dojkabacteria bacterium (assembly GCA_017610445.1). Classification (GTDB taxonomy): domain Archaea; phylum Nanobdellota; class Nanobdellia; order Pacearchaeales; family GW2011-AR1; genus ARS1285. Next base: position 1,058 of record JAFCCB010000030.1, on the reverse strand, counting down.
ATAACCTAAAAAAAAGAATTTCTATTGTTGGACAGGCTATAAAAGAAGGGATTGTAATGTGATTTTAGATAATCATATAGCAAATATTTCAGGCCCTGATGGAATTCCTGATTTTAATTCTAGTACAGGAAATGCAGTTATAGATGGATATGATTTAGGCAGGTTTTGTGAGGGTTATTTGAGAGATGTTAATGACCCAAACACTTGGTGAATTTTGTTAAAAATTTCTAACAGTTAATTTTAAATACATACAGGTTTTATTATGGATATGACAGACGAAAATAAACAGGTTTTAGATGAGTTAAAAAAAATTAGAATTGATATAAAATTCATAAAAGAGAGTATGCCAGATAAAGAAATGTTTTTAACAGCTGAAGAAGAAAGACTGCTTGAAGAAAGTTATGTTAATGAAAAAAATGGTGAATTGACTTCTAGTGAAGTCTTAATAAGAGAACTTGGAATATGAAATTCTCTATAGAATATGATAAACAACCTAAAAAATTTCTTAAAAAGTTAGACAAAACATATAGCTAAAAGGATTATGAATAAAGCTGATGAGATTTTTGAAGATAATCTTGTTCCTCATAATGCTAAAACAATTATTGGTAAACATGGTGTTTTTAGGATAAGAATTGGAGATTATAGAGCATTATACAGAATTGATTATAAATAACTTTATTATTTTTAATTTACGAAAAAGAGAATTTTTCAACCACGCCGACCTCAATAGAGACAGAATAGTTAATGGATTAGACTTTGCAATCTATGCAAATGAATATGGTAAAGATAATATTTCAGACCCAAATAGATTTGGAGAATTTGTAGGAGCAGATGTTAATGATTTAGGAGCTTATGCAGATATTAATAGAAGTGGAGTTGTTGACTATAATGATTTATCAGCTTTTTCTGGTGAATGGCTTTGGGATGCAAACGACCCAAACACCTGGTAAAATCTTAATAAGCTCTTGGTCGCTTATCAACTTTTACGATAATAATCAATTTTTCTGTAAAATCAACATTATACAAAATCCTGAAATTACCTACTCTTACTCTAAAAA
>JAFCCB010000029.1 GCA_017610445.1 Candidatus Dojkabacteria bacterium | reverse complement strand
AAGTTTGAAAGTCAGAGAAATGAATTATTAATGAAATTTATTTGCCATAATATCTGTTGTTTAGTTACTGAGATTTTTGAAAGAAAAATCAATATTGATTTTAAAAAATGTATGGAAGCGTTAGTTAACCGAAAAGTAGAATCACAGTATAATGGAGCAAACCCATCAAACTACGAAATTTTGCCTTCTTAGGCTTTATCGGTTAAGCCCTTTTTCATAGCTCTTTTTTCGGGCAACGCCCAATTAAGGTAATAATACAACACACCCATGTGCTCCTAGGGGACATATGTCCTAGGCAACCACAAATTAGTTCGTGTGTAAAATCTAACTAATTTGATGGAAAAAGAATTAATAAGAAAAGAATATTTCAAGCTTAAAATCAGAGGGCATACAAATAATCAATGCAGAATAATTCTAAAAGCAAAATATAATTATAAAATTAATATAAGAACTCTTAGAAGATGGACTAAAAGACTAGAAGAATCTGAATGGGACTTAAGGGATACTTCAAGAAGACCTAAAACAATTCATAAAATAATAACTTCAAATATTGAAAATAAAATTATTAAAATAAGAAATAAAACAGGTTGGGGGGAAAATAAAATAGCAGATTTTGTCGAAGTTAGTAGTTGGTCAGTAAACAAAATCTTAAAAAAACATAAATTAACTGAGCCCTCAAAAAGAAAAAAGAAGCGAATCAAATATATTAGATGGCAAAGAAAACATCCAAACTCTCTTTGGCAAATTGATCATAGCGACCAGAAAATAAAAGATAAATGGGTTATTTCTGTTATTGATGATTGCTCAAGAAAAAGCCTCGCTTTTCTTCCAGTAAATGAAGTTACAACTGATGTTGTAATAAAATTAATAGATGATTTAATTAAGATTTATGGAAAACCTAAACAAATCTTAACAGATAATGGATCTGCTTATGGGCTCAAGAGTAAACATTCAAAGTTTGATAGAAAGTGTAGAAAAAGAGGAATTGAACATATTAGAAGTGCAGTTCATAGTCCAACAACAACTGGAAAAGTTGAGAGATTATTTCAAACATTTAAACGAGAATTCAAATATTATAATGGAGATTCAGAACTTTGGAGAATGAATTATAACCATTTCAGACCTCATACAAGTTTAGATAAGAAAATACCTGATGAAATTTATAATGATTTTAGTTTATTATTTTAGGGGGGACATATGTCCCCTTGTACACACCCAAAACATTTAAATACCCAAAAAAATAATTATTATTGAAACAAGAAAAGAAAAGCAAATCCATTGTTTTCTTGATTATATAAAATGGATAAAGAAAAAATTAAAACTAAACAAAATAAAAGAAGATTAGTTATTCCTGGAGAAGTAATTGTATCTGGAGATGATTATCTGCCTGGGGATTTTACCCAGAAAGAAGGGAGCGACATAATCGCCAATAGATACGGGCTTACAGAAGATTCAGGAAGAGTTGTGAAAATTATCCCTATTTCTGGTGTTTTTGAACCAAGAAAAGGAAATACTGTTATTGGAAGAGTTAATGATATTAATTTCAGCGGTTGGAGTATAGATATCAGCGGGCCTTATTCTGCATTTTTGCCTTTGGCAGAGTGTCCAAGATTTATTGACAGAAATAATTTAGCAGAGTTTGCAGATATTGGAGATATTATTGTTGCCAAAACTTATGGTGTTAAAAGGGGAAGTATTGATTTGACTTTAAAATCACGAGGGCTTGGGAAATTAGAAGGTGGGAGAATAATTAGGATAAATTCTCATAAGGTCCCAAGAGTTATTGGGAAAGAAGGAAGTATGATTAATTTAATTAAAAATTCAACTAATACTGAAATAACTGTCGGGCAAAATGGTTTTATCTGGATTAAAGGAGATGAAAAAGGAGAACAAAAAGCAGAAGAAGCAATTGAGATTGTTGCTGAAGAATCTGCTGTAGGTGGCTTGACTGAAAAAATTGAGAAGTTTTTAGGAGGGAAGAAATAAAATGGTTAATCATGGAACTGGAGATATAAAAGTATTGAAATTTAGAACTATTGAGTTATCCAAGAATGATTTTAAATGGAACTATTCTGCTTATAGCCCCCATAGATATCTTAAAGATAATGAAGGTTTTGGGAAAAGAAATTATAAAGATATTGATGATATGGCTTGTGGTATAAACAAGGTAATTAATCCTAATGAGAGTATCTGCATTATTGATGGAAAACCTGTAACAGAAATAGAAATAGATGATCAGATATTTCAATGCTCTACTTTAGATGATGGTGAGATGTTAGAATTAACAAAGAAGATTATATTATTAAGAGCAGAAAATAAATTAGAACAAACTGTCAATTAAAAATGCCATACACAAAACGTTCAGACGGAAGAAAAATGGATGAACTTCGTCCAATTAAGGCAGAAGTTGGAATAATCCCAAATGCAGATGGAAGTGCATTGTTTGCTTTTGGCAAAACTCTTGCGATTGTTGCTGTTTATGGGCCTAAACCATTACATCCACAGCACTTGCAAAAACCAGACAGAGGGATATTAAGATGCACTTATAATATGCTTCCTTTTTCAGTTACTGAAAGAGCTCGTCCAGGACCAAACAGAAGGAGCAAGGAAATTGGGATGATTACTGATAATGCTTTATCTGGAATTATTGATTTAAAGAAATTTCCAAGAACTGTAATTGACATTAATATTATGATTTTGCAGGCAAATGCTTCAACAAGGTGCGCTGGAATAAATGCTGCTGCTATGGCATTAGCTCATGCAGGAATTGTAATGAAAGAAATGGTTTCAAGTGTTTCAATTGGAAAAATCGACGATAAAATTGTTGCTGACATAACAAAAGAAGAAGAAGATTACAAAGAAGGGGAGGGTTCTACTGATATTCCATTTTCAATTACTTCGAGAAGTGGTAAAATTACTCATCTGCAGTTAGATGGGAAAATTCCAACTAAAAGATTAAAAGAAGCTGTTGAAGCAGCTGGAAATGCCTGCAAAAAAGTTTATGATTATCAATTAAGAGCATTGAAAGGAGAAAAGATTGATGAGAATAAATCAGAGAAATAAATAAAATGGAAACTCAAACTAAACAACCAAGCGAAATTCTTGAAACTCCAGAAACAATTATTGGAAAAAATGAGAATGTTAGAACTTCAGAAAGAGTAAGACAGATAATAGTTAATTCAAATATGAGATTAGCTCAAATGAATTTGACTCCTTACAAATTAACTAAATTAAATATAAATTATAAAAATTAAAATGCAAATACCAAATATAAACAAACAAAAAATTGAAGAATTCCTAAAAAAAGACAAAAGGATGGATGGGAGGGGGCTTTTGGATTATAGAGATGTGAAAATTGAAACAGGAATTTCTATAAATGCTGAAGGAACTGCTCGTGTTAGAATTGGAAAGACAGAAGTAATTGCCGGGGTTAAATTAAATACACAAGAACCTTATGCAGACCATGAAGATGAAGGGACAATGATGGTTGGCATGGAATTTAATCCAATCTGCGGGGACAGATATGAATTAGGCCCTCCAAGAATAAATGCAATTGAAGTTGCGAGAGTTGTTGACAGAGGAATAAGAGAGTCTGGATTTATTGATTTTAAAAAATTATGCATTAAAAAAGGAGAAAAAGTTTGGGTTGTAATAATTGATATCTATTGTATAAATGATGATGGTAATGTATTGGATGTAGCTGCTCTTGCAGCAGCCAGTGCATTAAGAACTGCAAAAATGCCTGTTTATGATAAAAAAGAAGAAAAAGTGAAATTCGGAGAATTTACTAAAGAGCCTTTGCCTCTAACAGATAATATTCCTTTTACAATAACTTTTCATGAAATAAACAGCAAGATTTTTATTGACCCAGACAGAAATGAAGAAGATACAAGCGAGGGAAGAGTTACTTTTTCTATTTCAAAACCTAAAAAAGAATATATTATTAATGCTATGCAAAAAGGAAATATGGATTTAATTTCTGCTAATGGATTAAATCAAATGGCAGTAGAATCTGAGAAAATTTATGACAAGATTTTTCCTGAAATTGATAAGAAGATTAAAACTATTAAAAAATAAGATTTAAAAACTTATAATTAATAAAATAAATAACTAAAATCTCCTGGTTATGTTTAATTGCCAGCGCCCAGATTTTTATGAGCAAGAGATTATAAATAATACAAAAATGTTAGAAAAATTTAAGGACAGATTTACAAGATATGAAATTGCAAGGATTTTAGGAGCTAGAAGCCTGCAATTGGCAATGGATGCTCCTGTTTTATTAAAATTAAACAAAGAAGAAAAAGATGAATTGAATTTTGATTCTCTTAAAATTGCTGAAAAAGAATTTAATTCAGAAGTTTTGCCTATTACTGTAAGAAGACCACTGCCTAAAAAATCTGAGAAGACTGTAAAGAAATTATCTGAAGAAGAAATTAAAGAAAAATTGGAAAAACAAATAGAAAAAAGAGAGAAAGAAGCTAAAAAACTTGAGGAAATGAAAGAAACAGAAGAAAAAGATGATGAGAAAGATATCAAAGAAGAGGGAGAGATTATGGAAATGGCTAAACCTGAAGATGAAATTGAAGAAGAAAAAGGAGAAGAGGAGATTTGAAATGTTCGGATTTAGAAAAAGAAGAAATTAGGGGCCAAGGCAGAATTTAAAACATCAAAAACTTTATAAACTCTATTGTATAAGTTTATACAATAGAAAATATGGCAAAAAATAACAAAACGATTTTGAAAATTCTACATTATCCAAAATTAGATTCTATCTTAATGATTGAAAAAGCTATCCAAAATAGTGATGATTATCCTACAAGAATGAAATTATGGAAAAGTCTTCCTAAACAAATGCAATATCAAACTTTTAAATTAATATTAGATTATTTAGAAAAATCTAATAAAATTATGTTTAAAGAAGATAAAATAATCTGGATTTTTGCTAATAATAAGAAGCTTAATAAATTAATTCAAGAGGCAGTGAGAGTATGAAAAAAATAGAGGTTGATATAAGCGGGCAAATCCACCAGATTTATTATGATTCTGCTCTTGGATTTAAAAGAAGTGATGGATTTGAAAAAAGTGTATTTTTAAAGAGTAAGGATAAAAGAGATATCATTAGGAAATATAAGGGGCAAGTTACAAATTTAATTGAAAAACTGCATTGTATTTTAATTTATTATTGTATTAAAGATGAATTAAAAGATATTGAGGAAATAAAGATATGTAAAGACGCCAACTTCAGAAAGATAAAAAATTTACTTCCATTGCTTTTTAAAGATAATAGTCTTAATTCTATTAATTTAATTGGAAGAAAGGGCGATGAACCAAAATCTGCAGGGCATAAAATTGCATTAAGAACTTTTAGAAGAAGAAAGTATGCGAGATTAATAATTACAAAAGAGATGATTGAAAATGTATTATTTGAATTTAAGAAAAAATAAAAGTAAGAGTGGACATCCAAAGATGCGGTCCCCGATTATGCTATGCTTCAGCAAAGTCCACACAGCTCCTCCAGGCAACTCTTACATAATGGTAAGGAATAAATACTATAAAAAACTTTCGATATGAAAAAAATGATAATAAAAAAGGTAACTGCAAAATCTGTGAAAGATTCTCGTGGTGAAAAAACAATTCAGGTAATTGTAAAAACTTCTAAAGGCAGATTTAAAACTTCTGCTCCTTGTGGGAAATCAAAAGGCAGATTTGAGGTTAAATCTTATGCTAAAAATCTGGAAAATGATGTTGATTTTATTAATTGTTTGAAGATAGATTTTATTATTGAAAGTTTTGAAGATTTGAAGAAGATTGAAAAATTAGTTATTGGGCAGATTGGTGGGAATTCTTTGTTTGCTTTAGAGGCTTCGCTTTTGAAAGCTCTTGCTCAAGAGAAAGGAAAGGAATTATGGGAATTTTTAGGGGGTGTAAAAATCCCAAGAAGTGTGGGTAATGCTATTGGTGGTGGTTTGCATTCTAAAGTGGTTAATAGAAGAAAACCAGATTTTCAGGAATTTTTATTTATTGGAAATGGAAAAACATTTAAAGAAAATGTTAAAATAAATAAAAAAGCATATAAATTAGCAAAGAAATTTTTAAAATCTCGTCGACGAAATGATGAAGGTGCTTGGGAAACTGATTTAGGAAATGAACAGGTTTTAGAAATAATGAATAAAATTAAAGATGAATTAAAGAAAAAAGGATTAAAGATTGATATTGGTTTAGATATTGCTTCATCAAGTTTTTACAAAAATGGAAGATATTATTATAAAAATCCTGCTCAAAAATTGAGTAAGAGCGAGCAAATTAATTATATTAAAAAGTTAATTAAAAAATATAATTTACTTTATGTTGAAGACCCTTTAAATGAAAATGATTTTTCTGGTTTTAGAGGATTGATTGGGAAAAATTATCTTATTGTCGGTGATGATTTAACCACAACAAATCCTGAGAGATTAAACAAAGCAATTAGAATGCAGGCGATTAATGGAATTATTGTCAAGCCGAATCAGATTGGAAGTTTGCTAAAAGTTAAAAAAGTTATTGAACTTGCCAAAAAATATAAAATTAAAACAATCATGTCTCATCGTTCTGGAGAAACAAAAGATAATATTATTGCTGATTTGGCTGTTGGTTGGGATTGTGATTTTATTAAGACAGGGATTTATGGAAGTGTTCGTAAGGCGAAGTTGAAGAGGTTGATTAGGATTGAAAAAACTAAATAAATAAATATTTATACCTTTATTTCTTTAATAAAATATGAAAAAGAGCGTATTTATTATATTATTAGTACTTAGTATTTTCTTACTGCAAATTATTTCTGCAGAGACAACTTTTTTTGAAGGAGATTATAATTACAGAGGTGATTTTATTATGGCTAATCTTCCTGAAAATGTTATTGAGGCTATTGATGAAGAAGCAGAAATCTTAAAAACAAGTGGTGGAAGTTATTTTTTAGAACAAAAATATAATACAACCTTGGTTTGTGAAGTGTGCATAGATTCATTAAAAGAACATATAAAAGAATATCAACAGATAGATTATAATGAAGATGAGATTAGTATTTTAACTTCTAAAATTAATCAGGAGTTTCAGATAGATTTATCAAATAATCAAGTTAGATATATTATTGAAAATTTTGAAGATGAATGTAATTTGCCAATTCCTCTCTTAGGAGGATTTGCAGGGGGCAGATTTAGAGACTTAACAAATCCATTAGTTCTTGGTATTACAATTATTCTAGTGTCAATTATTATTTTGGGATATTTTATCATTAGGGCATTAAAGAAAAGAGGTTATGGAAGGCATTGGAAAGTTAAAAAAATAAAACATAAATTTAAATAATTAATTATCGTTAATAAATTAAAAATGAGGTGCAGATTATTGTTTGGAGTTTTAATAGGATTTCTTTTAGTTGAAAGTGTATTAGCTGTTTCAGATATTGCTGTTTTTCAAGGGCAATATTTTGTGGAGAATGAATTTCAAGAAGGAACTTATTCTTTTACTTTTAATGTTTATGATGATGAAACCGCTGGAACAAGTTGTTTTTCTGATTCAAAAACTTTAACAACTGGTTTTTGGGGGCAATGGAGAACAGAGCTAAGTGGAATTTCTACTAATTGTAATGATACAACAAAGGATTATTTTATGGAGATAATCATTGATAATTCTACACAAACCCCAAGAAGAAGATTAACTCATTTTAATTATTTAAGGAAGGATGTTGATGAAACAACAACAGGAGATTTAACAATAAGCAGTATATTGAATTTTCTTTTAGGGGGGTATCTTAAAGAATTTTCTAATTATTTTTTGATTAGTAAAAATCTGAATGTTACAGGAGATATTTATTCTAATAATAAATTAGTTTGTTTAGAAGATGGGACTAATTGTGTATCTGTTGGGGATACAAATTGTTCTGTTGATGGAAGTTGCCCTCTTATTACTTATGATAGTGAGTTGAATTATACAATAGATACAGATACTTCTGCTTTTACAGAATGTGCAACAGATGAAGTATTATTAGGAAATGGGAGTTGTATTAGTTCTTCTGGATTTGGTGGTGGAAGTTCTGGAACACAATATGTTAGTTTTATTTCAACTGTTGATGGGAAAATAAATAAAAATGATAGATATTTAGGATTAGGAACAGATGGGGGTGTAAGTGCAAGTTCTAGTGAAATGTCTTGGATAATTGATAGGGATTTAACAATTACTGGAATTTTATGGGATTCTAAAACAAATTCAAGAACAAAAACTTCTGCAATCACATTATTTAGTGGAAGCAATAAAAATAGTTTGTCTGCAACAAGTTTAAGTAAAGATATTCAAGGAGTTGTAAGTGGAAGTGATAATAC
>JAFCCB010000068.1 GCA_017610445.1 Candidatus Dojkabacteria bacterium | reverse complement strand
ACTAAGATTAATAATGGAAAAAAGAAGTTTTAAAGAACAAAGAATTAGAGAGATTACCCTGATATATTATTCAATGCCTGAAATTAAAAAAGCGATTTTTGAATTTGCACAAAACAGAGAGTGCATCCCAAGATATTATGGGGGTTTTGGAAAGCGTCCTGATGCTTTTCAGTATGAATCAGATATTTTAGAGCAGGTGAGAAAAGGAGCAACTTCATTTCACTGCTCAGAAGAATTATGGCAGGACCCCCTGGAGATTTCAACAGATTTAAACAAGCAGGAATTTGACGAACTGAGAATTGGATGGGATTTATTATTAGATATTGACTCTCCTTATTTAGAATATAGCAAGATTTACACGCAGTTATTAATAGAAATTCTGGAATTTCATGGAGTTAAAAATTTTGAAATCAAATTTTCAGGTAATAAAGGTTTTCATATTATTATCCCATGGAAAGCATTTCCAAAAGAAATTTATGGACAGCAGACAAAAAATATGTTCCCTGAATTTCCAAAAGCAATCTGTGAATACCTTTCATCAATTATAAAACCAAGATTAACAGAGAAAATTTTTGAACAGGAAAATTTAAAAGATTTGGTTAAAAAAACCGGGAAAAAACAAGAAGAACTTTTAGTGACAAAATGTCTTAAATGCAACCGCCCGGCTGAAAAAAGATTTTTAATTACCTGGGTCTGCCCTTACTGTAAAACAGAAAGACAAATGCAGTTAAAAAATAAAAGAATTCTTGTTTGTCCTGAATGCAGAACAAAATTAATTGAAAAATCAAGACAGGAAATCTATTTTTGTGATTTTTGTAATACTAACTCCCAGAAAAACCCAGAAGATTTTGAACAAAAAGAAAAATTCGCAACAGAAAAGTTGATAGAGGCAGATTTAATTTTAGTAGCCCCAAGGCATTTATTTAGAATGCCTTATTCTCTGCACGAGAAAACAGCACTATCCTCTGTTGTTTTAAACAAGCACAAAATTAAAGATTTTCAGATAACAGATGCAAAACCATTTAAAGTTAAAGTAAAGAAGTTTTATCCAGATGCGCAGGAAAACGAAGCAAAAGAACTTTTGCTTCAGGCATTAGATTACCAAGAGCAGAAAAAACAAAACTCTAATAACATAATTCTCCCGCAGAAAACTCCTAATAAAGAAAATAAAAATTTTTATCAAAACATAAAAATCCCAAATCTTTCTGAAGAACTTTATCCTCCATGCATAAGACTTTTGTTAAAAGGGATAAAAGATGACGGAAGAAAAAGAGCGCTTTTTATTTTATTAAATTTTTTCAAATCTCTAAAATTAAACAACGAAGAAATAGCAGAAAAAATTAACAAATGGAATGAAAAAAATTACAAGCCGTTAAAACAAGGTTATTTGCAAAGCCAGTTTAATTGGTACAGCAAAAATCCAGCAAGACTCCCTCCGAACTGCGACAAACAAAATTACAAGGACTTAAACATCTGCAAGCCAGATGAAATCTGCAGGAAAATCAAAAACCCGATTAATTATGTTTTTAAAAAGTATTTTAGAAAGAGGAGATAAAAATTATAATTAAATATATTTAGCATAAACCTTAAAGAGATTATTAAAAGTCTTTTTTATTTTATTAAGCAAAAATCTCTTTAATTTACTTTTATATTCTTTATCAAAATGCTTTATGCAGGAAAATCAAAAACCCGATTAATTATGTCTTTAAAAAACTTTTAGAAAAAAACCTTATCAAACCAACAAGAATAATTGGAAATGCAAAAATGTTCAAATTAAACACAGAAAATCCTGCTGTCCAAAAACTCATAAAATTAGACAAAGAACTGACAAAACTTGAAACCAAAAAAATGTTTTCTGAAATTTCTAAAAGAAAAATCCCAACCTAATCAACAACAAATTTAAATACTTAATTTATTTAATAATTATATGAAAAAAAGAGCAATAAGTTTATTATTAATTTCAGTTATGTTAATTAGCATATTAATAGTGCCTATTTTTGCAGAA
>JAFCCB010000067.1 GCA_017610445.1 Candidatus Dojkabacteria bacterium | reverse complement strand
TTGAAGCTTCATTAATAGCCATAGCTAAAGCCATAACCACATCATCATGGCTTGCTTTAGCATAATATTTTTTGTTTCTTGTTTTTTCATCTTCAAATTCATGAAAAGAAATTAATTGTTCTACTAATTCGTTAGTTTTTCTAATTGCATAAGTATCTTCATTATGTCTTGGAATAATTAGTTTTCTAGCATCTATTATATTTTTTAAAATCATCAAAAGTTTATTTCTAGCCAATGAATGAAATTGTTGTGGAACTGTAGCAATCCCTTTTGTTCTTAATTCATCAACCATTGTTGCACCAATATTACTTTCATCTATGACAACCCTAACCGGTCTATAAAGTTCAGCTAAATGAACAATTCTGCTGATTTTAGCTGGAACTGGTAATCCTTTGTGTGTTTCCATATATTTGATAATATAAAAATTGTTCAGCTTTTCAATAACTACATAAGCATCGTAATCTGCTGTAGGATGGTCAGAAATAGCAAAATCACATCCCATAAAAACTTGTCCCTCGCTTTTGGTAGTGAATTTCCTTGAATAATCAAAACCTTGCATTAGATCTTTTAAATGATATATTGCTTTTTCTGATTCTGCTTTAGGATTGCACATATAATTTTTTTGAAAATATTGCTCTCCAAGTTCTTTTTTGAGTTGCTTGAGTTTTTGCAATGGGAATTTCTCAGGCCATATTGGTTTGTTCTTAATAACTGCGGGATAAATCCTATGAACATAACTTAAGTCTCTGTCTTTTATAATACTCATTAAATCAGTAGTAGATTCTGGGGTAGAAATAAGAATGATTTTTCCATTTTTAGCAGCACATCTAGGAACAATATAATCAAAATAAATGTCTGTATTAACATAAGAAGCAGCTTCGTCCATTACAATACAATCTACGTGTTCACCTTTAATATTTATTGAATAAGGTCTGCACATAATTCTACATTTAGTTTTAGTATCAATTATTTGTTTTGACCAAGTTTCTTGTGCATTAATTGGCTTTAATTCGTGTAGCAATTCATTATCTTCTATATGAGCCTTTATTCTTTCAAGAACTCTTATAGATTGTGCTAGTGATTTTGAAACAATTAGGATTTGTTTTCTTTGATAATTAAAAGCTAACCATAAAGGATATGCAACACCAAGAATTTCAGTTTTTCCAAAACCAGTGGGTGCTAGAACAGCAACTCTATTATTATTTTGAATTAAATAAAACCACTCTAAATGAAAAGGCTTAATAGCCAATCCTAAAACTTTTTCGCTAAAAAATTTGAAATCAATTTTGCACCTAGTTAAAAATTCAATCATATTATATTCTCCTAAAATTTCTTGTATAGTTCTCATTTTATTCATAAAGGGAAGATACTCTATTATAATTTTTGTTTAATCAAATTTAGTCTGCTCTAAAAGAGGTTTAATTCTTTTTTTGGCTATTTGAACATATTTAGGATTGATTTCAATACCAATAAAATTGCGATTAAGTTTAAGAGCTACTAAAGCAGTTGTTCCGCTTCCTATAAAAGGGTCAAGAACTATGCCAGGACGCCAACTTGCGTTACATTCGCAGTCTGTCCAACCGATGGTTTCTGATTGACAATACACTGATTTTTTTGGTTGTAATCTATCCAGTCTTTTTTCTTTTTCGTCATTAATTCCATATTTTTCTGGTTGCCATTCTATTTCTCTTTTTTCTCCTTTATATTTTGTTATCCTCTCTCTTGCTTTTCCACACTTTTTACAAATCCATTGAGGGCATCCTGCTTTAATCATAGGTTCTATTAATTTTTCTGGAAATGTGGCAAAATGGGCTTCTGGGAATGGTTGGGTTGGGATTGTCCAAATGTCTCCAGGGTTTTTTCCTAAACTATGCCAAGCTTTAACTGCAATCTGGCCATTTTTAGGATCTGTTCTTTTTCCCTTATAGGTAATTCTCACACCACGAGTATCATACATTTGCTTTTCTTCTTCTGTTGCTTTCTCCATAAATCTATCTTTGTCAGCATCTCGAACTCTA
>JAFCCB010000066.1 GCA_017610445.1 Candidatus Dojkabacteria bacterium | reverse complement strand
ATCTTTTTTATTTTTGTATTTTTGTTTTAATGATTTTATTTTTTGTTTTGCTTTTTTTCCTGCATAAGGAACAAAAAATCCTGTAAATAATTTTAATTTATCAATTTGATATTTTGCCATGTTTTGCATAAATTTTGAATGCCAAACTGCCCAGATATCATATAAAGAAATAGCAAGAAGAAGAATTATTATTCCTAAAATATTTAGAATAGGAACAAATACTGCAGCAATTCCTGGATAAATTAATAATTCTGTAAAATTATGGACAAATAGATTTCTTCTAAATATTTTAAAATATGCAAGAGGAATTGTAATAATTAAAAGAAAAAGACTAATATGCTCATAAGGATTTAAAGTATTTTTAAATAAGAAAAGAATAAAAGCATTAATACTTAAACCAATTGCAATTGCAGTAACAGCAAAAAACCAGAGCCTAATAAATTTTTCTGCATTTATTCTAGTTAATATAAAGAACAAAGTAATTGCTAAAACAAAAGCAAACAATATTGAAATTATAGATGTTTGAGGATTAATATCTTCTGGAGGCTCCATCCCATATGGAAGATTATTTCCTTCTTGATTATAAAAATTAATAACAAACAATCCAATTAACTGAGTTATAACAAACATTGTAATAAGAATTATTGTTATTTTTACATTGTGTTTCATTTTACTTTCCTCTTTTTTTGTTTATTATAAAAGAAAAAAGGTTTTTAAATTCTTTGAATTTATTATTTTTTATTCTTTGTTTTTCTTTTTTAATTCTTTCACAACGTTTAGTAATATATATTCTTTCTATGACCTAAATTAAGAATAATTATCTTATCTTTTTCAATTTCAAATAAGATTCTATAATCTCCTATTCTTAACCTAAATAAAGGTTCCCCTTTTAATCGTTTTACATTTTTAGAAAAAGGATTTTCTGAGATTTCTTTTACTTTTTTAAGAATTCTTTTTGCAAGAAAGGGTTCAAACTTTTTTAACTTTTCATAAGCTTTTTCATCCCAAATTATATGAAACATCATAAACCAAGCTCTTTTTCAGCTTGTTCTTGAGTTACGAATTTACCGGATTTTATTCTTTTTCTAGCTTCTTCTATCTCTTTTTTTGTTTTTGTATTTAATTTTAAGTTATCTTCTATCATTTCTTCAATTATTTCATTATAAGTTTCTCTTTCAAAAACTTTCATCTTCTCTAAAGATGACTTAACCTCATTAGATATTTGAATTGTTGTAGGCATTTTATTATAACCTCTTACAATAGATTATAATTAGTTATAGTATTTAAACTTTTTGGCTAGGTACTACATAAGAAAAATATCCCCTGAAATGCTATGAAGTATATATGCTCCCTGCCGATGACCTCTATATTGTGATCAATTGATTGGACCCGGGTTAGTTTTTAGCTATTTTCCACATTGTTTCAAAAAAGGTTGTAAATGATTTAGCTATCCCTTCATTAGCAATCACTAAGCATGAAGGTTCTTCTTCATAAGTAAAGATTAAGACTTTGTCTCCCATAACATCTATTGCTGAAGGAGTAATCCCTCCAAGAACTGTGACATCCTCCATCCACTAAAGTGGATGGCGTCCTTAATATTTCTCTACACTATGATATTCTTCCTGCTTCTCAATATATGAATAGGCTTTCTCAAAATCACTTCCACAGCTTGCACAAAAATATCCTTCACTCCAAAAATGCCCTTTGGGAGATCTCAATCTTAAATTAGGGCATATCCTAAATAAGATATAAACAGATAATCCTTTTATTATCTGCAATAATTTTGCAACAGATATTGTTCGCGGACAATCAACAATTAAATGAACATGTTCATTCAAAACTTTTAAAATAGAAATTTCTATTTTATGTTTTTTGCAGGCTTCTTCTATTGATACCTTGCAAAATGTTTTTATTTTATCTTTTCTCATCATTTTATATCTATATTTTGTTGTTATCTGTATTGATTGCAGATTATTGCCTACTGAATTTTTGTAGTGTTTATATTCACTAATTTTTATTTGCATAGCAGAGCTACTGCT
>JAFCCB010000065.1 GCA_017610445.1 Candidatus Dojkabacteria bacterium | reverse complement strand
AAAAGAAATTTTAAAACAAAAAGACTATATCAAAGATTTTAGGAAGCAATGTAGGAGATATGGGGGATTAAGGAGTTGGATTATTGTTATAAAATCTAAAGAAGATTATAAAAAATTTAAAAAATCTATTAAAAGATTGGAAGAAATTTCCAAATTTAAAAAGATAGTTCTTATAGGTGTTGAACAGTTAATTAAAATAGCTAAATTATATAGTAAATCCAAAGATAATGTTCTAAATCCCCCTATTTTTTATGAATTTCTTCACTCCATTCTTAATTGGAAAGGGCCTGTTAATGAAGTTAGATTTAATAAATTATATGAGGAATATTCAAATAAGTTGCAGGAGCTTATTCTTTAATTTAACTTAATCTAATTAGGTACTACAAATATTATTTTTTATAAATTTTAATGGTATTAGGTACTACGACACATATGCTAAAACTTGTTAGCAACGCTTAAAGGTTCCTGCATACTATTTTGACGCCTTTCAGCAGTCAAAGTATGCTTTATTATCTATATCTCCATAAATTATTTAAGCTTGGGATGAGTAGCAAGAGTATGGGAGAGTTAGAGCAGACTACAAATAATAAAATTCAAAAAGTAGAGGTTAAAAGAATTGTTCCAAATATCAATAACACCCCTAAGGAGAGTAATTAAGATAAAATTAAAAATGAACAAAGTTTAGGAGATTATAAAATTTTTTTGGATGCATTCCTTGATAATCTTGGTAATTAAGCCCTAAAAACCCTATGTTCGCCTAATATATCTTGTACGAACTTTTCACACATAAAATGGTAATTTATGAGAGAATTAGGGTTTTTCTGAATATAAAGCTTTGATTACATTTTGATCTGCTGGAGAAAGTTTGGTAGGGTCTTCTTTTTCAGTAGCTATTGGTCCTACACATGCATCATCTAAATGATCGCTTGCCATCAATTGTCTTTTATATCCTTCTTCTGTTAATACATGAAGTTGAGTTAGAAAAGGATTAATTCCAATGGGTTCTACACAATAAATTCTATATATTTCACCATTCTCCAAATTTTTATATTTGTATAAATCGAAGTCATCCTCATCAACCATTTTCCTTAAGGTTCTTTTCCTTGCTATTCTGTTTTTATTAAAAACTCCTAATTTTTAAACATTTATATACCAAAACCTATAGAAATCACCTCTTTTTCCCTTGAAAAGCCCTCTTTTTCCTCAGTAAGATGTTTTTAGCAATGCTAAAAAGTTTTTATTTTTTATTTGTTAAATCTAATATTTTTGCTGTTTTTTTCCTTATTGATAGGAATATTATGGTAACTATTAGGAATATAACTAAAAATTGGATGATAAATCCTGCTAAAAGTTCTGTGTTTGCTCCGTAAAATTTTTGGCTGATTCCAATTAATTGTTTTCCAAAGGGGTTTGGTATTTTGCAGAGCCCCCATTTATAATTTAATTCTGCGGTTATTGGAGATGTTTGGCAGGGGATTATTGGGATTATGAATGAAAGCGCGGTGACTATTATTGTTATTATTAAACTTTTGTTTAAAATTTTTAGGATTTTTGGAGTTGCCATTATGAGCTTTGCTAAACAATTATTCTTGACCTTTCTATAAAATAATCTGTGATTTTTGCATGATATAATACCAAATTTTTTTATTTTCTATGATTAAAATTTATTAGTTTCTTGGATATTTAAAGGTTTTTATTTAATAAAAAACCTAATTTTTGTTGAATTTTAATTTCTTAACAAAAAACGCGTTAAGAGGTGTTTTTAAGCGTTTTTTGCTTAATTCTTAAGCGTTTTTTGCTTAACTATGTAGTGAAATCCTTAAGCGTTTTTTGCTTAATTCTTGAGAATTAGTTGCAGTGTGAAAAATTTTTGAAAATTTGGGTAATTTAAGTGATTTTTAGAGAAATTTGAGGTGTTTAAACACTCTTTCTTATATTAATTTATTATTTTTTTATTAAATTTCCTTAGTTTTTGTATTATTTTTATGAATTTTTGTTATTTTTAATTAATTATTCTTAAGTTATTTTTAAAGGATTTATCGTCGATAAACA